>JBBRUH010000082.1:0-14601 GCA_038248005.1 Cytophagales bacterium
CTATGAGGCCACCAGATTTTTCAATGGGATTCACTCATACACCACCTGCTACGGGTTATAAGCTTTATCCTGAAAGTAATGATGTCAAAGGGGCTCATATCAAATTCAACCGCTCAATAGTGATGAACCGAGATGGTCTTTTTTCGGGAGGAGAGATTAATTACCTCACTACTACACTCACAGCACCAGAATATTATTTTATGCCCGATTCTGTAACCTCTGATAACATTGATTTTATAGTCAAAGAAGGAAAAAAAGGACGGGGCGAATTTGCACAAGCTACGGGTACACAAGCTCAGCTTGAGTGGTATATTAATGATGACAATATGGAAATCACCAACCGTCAAGAGATTGTTCGCTTGGAAGATGCTAAAAGTACATTGGCCGAGGGAGTCTTTGAGCAAAGATACCGTGATAAACTTTTTACACTTTATGAGAATATAGAACCCACTACACTGAACGGAAACCTCTACATCACTAGCAGTGGACTAAAAGGTGAAGGAAACCTCACACGCAAAGATTTTTCTATTCTTTCTGTAAGTGAGGAGCCTTTTGAATTTGGTATCACTAATTTTTCGGGAAGTAATGTAGAGTTTAGAATCAATTCTAAGGATAGAGACCCTTATGAGTATGATAAGGGATATTTCTACAATGAAAATAAAGCAGTTTTATTAGGTAATTTCGTAGATTTTGAGTTTGACCTTTCCAAGGGGAAATCAAGTATTCGTCCTGATTTAGAATTTGGAGATTTTGCTTCACTTTCTTTACCTTACTCTGAGTATCGTACTTCTATCAAAGAAGCCATTTGGGATTTAAAGAAGAAAAATATTACAATGACTGGCGATTCTACTTCTTACTTTACCTCTACTATCTTTGGTAGTGAAGATTATAATCAAGAAAACCTGCGTTTTCAAGCATCTTCTGCATTTTATGATATCACTAGCCTTAGTATGAAAGTAGAAGGTGTTCCTTTTATCAACTCTGCCGATGCAAGTATAGTACCTAAAGATGGGGAAGTAATCATCTTAAAAGATGCTGAAATGCAAGAACTTAATGAAGCGATTGTGTTGATAGATACCTTGAACCGTTATCACCGTCTGTTTAATGGACACATACGTATCAAATCTCGATTTGAATTTGAAGGAGATGCTACTTATCAGTTTGTCAATGTTCAGAATGACACCTTCAATGTGAAGTTTGATAAGTTTGAACTCATAGAGCCTGAAAACACTACCAAAGCAAAAAGAAGAAAAGGATCTATTCCTAAGTTTACTTTTGCACAAGGCACAGTGGCAGAAGAAGATAACTTCTATATCACGTCAAGGGTACTCTATAAAGGAGGCATAAAGATGTATGCCAACCGAAAAGATCTCTCACTTGATGGCTTTATCAAACTTGATTTATCTACCAGATCTGATTTTAATGAATGGATACCCTATAAAAGTGATAAAGGAGATGAAGTATTCTTAGAGCTAGATGAAAAACGGAAAGTGGATGATCAGACCATTACCTCGGGGCTTCACTATGCCTCTGGAGCAGTAGATTTATATACTACCTTCCTCTCACCTAAGCAATCTGAGGCAGACCAAGATATTTTCTTAGCAAGTGGTGTGTTAGATTATAACCCAAGTATCAATGAGTTTAAAGTGTCTCCACAAATACGGAGAGATGGAAAAAGCTATACAGGAAACCAACTTATTTTTGATGACTCTCAGGCTTCTATTTTTGTAGAAGGACTTTTTAAATTAGTAGATGAAGCACTCTCTAAAATCATCAAAACATCTGGCTCAGGTCGTCTTAGTATCAAAGACAAGAGTTATAAATTCGATTTGATGATGCCTGTGAACTTACCTATAGAGTTCAAATCTGTTTCACTCATGCAAGCTGCCATTATTGGTAAAATGCCTGAGAAACCTATTACGCTTATGAAGGGGGATCCGCTCATCACCAAAATCGCAGAAATAGCAGGAGAAAAAGAGTTTAAGAAGTTTGAAGAAAGTATAGGTACTCGTCCTATTCCTATTCCTGAAATTTCCAAAGACTTGAAAGTGCCTTTTGTGTTTTCTAAAGTAAATCTCAATTGGTCAGACGAATACAAGACTTACTACAGTGAAGGCCCTTTACATTTATTAAGCATCTTCGAGAAAATCATTGATGAAAATGTAACAGGCTTTATTGAAATCCACAAAAGTGCAGAAGGAGATGTATTTACGATGTATCTACAACCCGACCCTGATATATGGTATTATTTTGAGACCTCGCCCGTAGGGATTGTATCAGCACTTTCCTCTGATGATGGCTTCAATGATGTAGTGGCAGGAAAAACCGTAGAGTTGGCAGGAGTTGATAAAAAAGAAGCTTTTATCAATAAATTTAGAGCTATCTATAATGCACCTGAGTTGCCTAAGAAAAAAGCAGAAGAAAACCCTGAGGAAATTAAAACTCCTGAAAAAGAGAAGAAAGATGATGGCTTTTAAGAACAGGAAAATATTTTCTCTAAAATATATAAATATACCGTTTTCTTTTAAACAAAACCCTTGAATAAATATTTAAAAAAAGAAGAATATTCAAAGTAACATTTAATATTCTTCTTTTTATAAGTAAATAGATTTGAATAATCCTAAAAACCTATTTACTTTTGTGTATAAACTTGATTAAAAATTATGCTTGCATCATTTCTCGAAAACTTTAATGCCAATTTATATTTCATCTTAAGTGCTGGGGTAGTTGCTTACCTTTTAGGTTCTATTCCTACTGCAATATGGTTAGGGAAATATCACTATGGAATAGATATCCGCAAGCATGGTAGCGGCAATGCAGGTGCTACCAATACATTTAGAGTACTGGGTAAGAAGGCAGGGATTTTTGTGATGTCAGTAGATATATTCAAGGGCTGGTTGGCAGCCTCACTTGCTGTGGTGCTTGTAAAGTTTGATATTATAGATTCTTATGATGAATTTATACTATACAAGACTGTCTTTTATCAACTCATATTTGGTTTACTTGCAGTGGTAGGTCATATTTTCCCTATTTATGCTCGCTTTAAAGGAGGCAAGGGAGTAGCTACTTTGCTAGGAATGATGTTGGCAGTAGATCTTAAGATTACCTTGATGAGCGTAGGCGTTTTTGTGATTGTATTGCTTCTCTCCAAATATGTTTCCTTGGGTTCATTGATAGCAACTTTATCTTTTCCATTGTTATTGTTTATCCCAAAATTTCATCCAGAAGACCCAGTGGTGATTGTGTTTGGTTTTGTGATGTTTGCAATTGTAGTATTGACTCACCAAAAAAATATCGTCAAACTCATACATGGAGAAGAAAACCGAGCCAATATCCGTTTTAAAAAGAAATCTTCTTAGAGTAGTTTATATTTTTGAATTTATTTTTTATAAAAACCTTCTTTTTCAAAATTGAAAAAGAAGGTTTTTTGATTTATAATTTCTTTACTTGATAATCTCTGCTTTGATGTATTTATCAATATCTATTACGCCACCTGCTTCGGGTATGTCTTGCTTAGTAGCTACCCAAGTAACCTTTACTTTTTTGCCTTTATAGCTATCAGGGTTTTCAAACATGGCATCAAAAGTATCATCTCCTTGCAAAACCATCAAGCTTTTTTCTTCTCCACTATCTGTCTTCATCTTAAAATAAAAATAATCTCCTTGCTCTACTCCTACAAATGTACCAATACTTATCTGTTGATTGGCTGAGGTTTCACTTTCATCTATTTTCTGGACAATGTCAGCCTCTGTGTCTTCATTACTAGCCTCTTGGTTAGTGGTGTCTTTTGGGGTTTCTTCTGTGCTTTCATTTGTTCCACCACAGGCAAATAGTAAAAGACCAATAAGGACTAGGAAAAGGTGATTTTTCATTTTTAGAATAATTTAAGTTAGAAATTAAAGACGTAAAAAGATTCATATATCTTTGCTAAGATGCGAGTTAATTGGGGATAAATCAAATCTAAGAACTCCTTTAAAGTATTTTATTTATCCATAGAGTAGTAGCTTGTGCAAGTTCTTTTTGATCTTGAGGTCTGTGAAGGCTATGTATAAAGAAATCTGTGTTGAGCTTCTGATTGATACTTTCTAGCTCATCTCCGAAGGTACTTTCTATTCTGAATAGTAAATCAATCTCTTGTAACTGCCTTTCTGCCAAAAAATCAATTGGTAAAGACTCTAACATCCATTGAAAATAATAGGCATTGTTAACATGGCGATTGATATCTAAGTCATGAAAACGCACCTTAAAGTTTTGGGAATGACTGACAAGGTCTATTTTGGTGATTTTATTCTTGGAAGGGTCAAAAAACGCTCGGTCGCTTGGTAGGGGAATATTTAAGATGAAATTAGGAACTCTCACCATACTTCGTTTTTCTATATCTATCACTAGCCAAGTGCTAGTCGCAAAGGCAATCAGGTTTCCCTTTGCATCAAAGACCTGAAAATCTCTATACACATATATTTTTTCAAAACCTGTAGGATACGTTTGGACTGTTATCTCCTCTAAATGCGAGGGCTGTCTGATGATATTCAGTTTCAGACGCATCAAGACCCAAGCAAGTCTTTTTGAATGTAAATCGAGCATCCCTATACCTAAAATACGGGCATGTTCACCTGCGGCTTCTTGTAAATAGTTGGCAAGACTCACTACTGACAGTTGGTTGTTTACATCTACTTCATACGCTCTTACTTTAAAAGTATCTTGATAAATGGAAATGTTTGACATCGCTTCTTTATGTATTAACTATTCTAAATGATGGAATGATTTTAATGATTTTGAGAATACAATTATAATTTCTCAGTAGCAAAAGTATCTTCTTAAGGCAAGGTTAATTCCTTCATTCAATCCTTCAACTCTTCCAATTACTCATGTTCATGCAGACTAGGTACGCATACATGCAAATTCTCCTGATGTTCTGGACTAATCATGCCTAAAGTCCAGCCAGGTTGGGTGATTTCCCAGAGATAATATTTTTTACCATGGTAAGTGATACTTGTGCCATTACCAGGGATATTTATCCCTATCATAGAATGATCTGCTGTATTGATGATAGCAACATCGTATTCAAAATAACTCAAAATAGCGTAGGCTAAGACGGTTCTGGTATCACAATCACCCTCTTGGGTATGCAAAAATTCAATGGGGGAGTGGATGCCATGTTTTATATTTTCTATGTAAGGTCTTTTTTCATCTTCTATATAAACTCTATAAAACTCACCATCCTTGATAGCTTCTTCTGCTGATTTATTTAAGACCAAAACATAAGGAATATTCTGTATAAAAGTTATGATTGCCTCTGCAAACTCAGCATAGTCTAGATTTTGTTCATCACGTAATTTTTTAAATCTTGCAAAGAGTTCTTTCATTTTAGGATGGTCAAACTGAATCAAAGAAACATAGACTTGTCGCCAATAATCAAAATCATCTTTCCACTCGTTAATCTCTAAGTCATCTCTGTACTTGGCTGATTCACAGAGATTTTGACCACTTACGGATACTCTCAGCGTAAAATCATGCCCTTGAGATAAATCATACCAAGCTTGCTCATAGTCTGCCTCTGGTACTGGTGAATCACAAAGAACTCCACTCGTACTTCTAGAGCTATCAGTATCATAAAACCCCGAATGATTGACTCCAAGTAGATTTTCCCAATAGAGAATATCCTCCTCTTCCAAATAAGGTTTTATGTAAGGAACCGCAAAGGCAAACCCTACTAAAAGCACCAAAAAAGTAAAACAACCCGAAAACCATTTCATAATTGAAATTAAGAAAGTATAATTAATTTAGAATCTTAAATGTACTAAAAAACTGAATAGTATCATCTTTTTTAGTATGATAAAAAGAGCTTAAGTAACAAAAACTTTGTTAAAATCTCTCCAAAGTCTTATCAGATTTTCTTTCTTTGATTTATTTTCAACAGGGATAGCAGGATTTTTTTTGAAAAATACTTCAAAAAAGGTTTTATTCGCACCTACAAAAGCGATAAATATGCAATATACTCTTTTCTCAAAAAATGGTTTTTCAATCGTTTTGATTTTTGCGTTACTGGTTTATACAGTAGGAGCTTTTTTGTATTTGATGGAGCCTGATGCTACTTGCTATGCACTCGTTTCTATGGAGATGTATCAGAATCTTGACTTTATCAATATACAACTCAGAGGAGAAGATTGGCTAGACAAACCTCACTTTCAATTTTGGGTTACGGCGATTTCTTATTTCATTTTTGGAGTCAATGATTTTGGGTATCGTTTTCCTTCTCTTTTGATTTTTTTGATGGGTGTGTATTATACCTATCTTTTTGGGAAGAAATTTTACAATGCTCAAGTAGGGCAGGTTTCAGCCATTTTACTCATGACAGCCTTGCACATCATTATCTCTACTTCGGATGTGCGAGCAGAGTTGATTTTGCTAGGTTTTACTATTTTTTCTTTGTATTATGTAGCTAGTTTTTTGGAAGATAGACGCATAGATAATTTTATATTGGCTTGTCTTGGGATGGGTATATTGATGATGACCAAAGGCGTTTTTACGGTAATTCCCATTGCAGGGGCAGTCGGCTTACAGCTTATTTTTTCTGGTAAATGGAAGGCTATTTTCCAACTTCAATGGCTCTGGATGATACTTTTATCTTTTTTATTTACTTTGCCTACAGTGCTTGCGTATTATCTTCAATTTGATATGCACCCCGAAAAAGAAGTTTTCGGTCGGACAGGTGTTTCAGGTGTTTGGTTTTTCTTTTGGGACTCTCAGTGGGGACGCTTTGCCAATTCAGGGCCTATACAAGGACAAGGTGAATTGGCTTTCTTTTTACACACTATGTTATGGGCATTTGCTCCTTGGGCTTTTTTGGCTTATTATGCCCTATTTCAGAAAATTAGACAGATTATTCAGAAAAAGGACACGACTGAAAATTACACGCTTTATGCTTTTTTGAGTATGTTTTTGATTTTTTCAGTCTCTAAATTTCAATTACCACATTATCTCAATCCTATTTTTCCGATGCTTGCCATCGCAGTAGCTCATCAGCTTGTCCAATCTTTTAGCTCTAAGACTTATAAGGTTTTTCAATGGATTCAAGGCGTACAAGTTTTTATTTTGATATTAGCTTTGGGCTTGATGCAATATTTTTTTAAAGCAACATGGTTTCATTGGGATACTTCGGTAGTACTTTTACTAAGTCTAGGAGCAATTTTTTATGTTTACCTAAAAGAGTCATCTCTACTGACAAGAGTAGTTATTCCTTCTGCTTTGGTGATTTTGATGGTGGGGTATTATCTCAACCGTGATTTTTACCCTGATTTATTCGCCTATCAATCAGAAACACAAGTAGCTTTCTATATTCAAAAAAATAAATTGGAAGAAAGTAAATTAGCAACACACCAAGTAGTCTCACGCTCTACTGATTTTTATCTCAAACGCACTAACCAAGACTGGAATGCCGAAGAATTACAAAAAATAAGGCAAGAAGACTGGCTCGTATTTACAGATTCTAATGGACTAGAAACCCTCAAAAAGACATGAAAAGAATTTCAAATACTTCATACATTTGTTGATTTTCATATCACCACATTGAACCCTGAGTTTATTAACCAAAAAACAAGAGAAAAAGCCTTAAACAATACCTATCTTTTGAGAGTTTTGCATCAAGACATAGAAAAATAAAGATTTTACTTAAGTAATGCAACCCTTTACTCAAAATAGTAGTCTTTGATTTGAAAGAGATAAGAAATGTTTTCTAACCTACTTAATTAGTTAATATTTCTTAAATACTTGTAATTAAGGTTTTTTTTAGCGAAATTAGGCACAAAATTAACTGATACAAGACAAAGCCTGATTGAGGTAAATAGAATATATATTCACTGACTAAAATACATGTCTATTGCTCGCTATCATTTTTTTAATAGATGCAATAGTTAATACAATTTAAACTTCTTAGCCATGAAATTTTTTAAGCATTCTAATACCATTCCTTTGTATTGTTTAGCTATTTTAGCTTTAGCACTTCCTTATCTTGTATATCAAAATCCCACAGAAATACAAATTTCAAATCCTATTCCTCCTACCTCAAATAGTTCTTCGGTAATTGCAGAAAATCCTGAACCACTAACCGACGCTCAAATGCTACAAGAATTTGTAGAATTGCTACGTCACGAAAATGTAGAAGAAATCAAAGATTGGAGTATTAAAGGAGGACTCATCAATGATTATAGCCCTACAGACGTAGATGCACTCATAGGAGTAGAATCTATTGATACACCTGTATCTACCCCAGAAAAAATACTTAGCAAAAAACAAATGTGTACTCAGCGGTGTACTCCTCTTAAGAAAAGCTAGTACTTAAACTATTGATAACTAATCTATTAGTCTAAATTTTAATGCTTTGAATTTTTTCAATCATTATTTTTTAAAAAATATCAACGCAATTTTTGGAAACTTCTCTAAAACAGCCTACATTTGCAATCCAATTCTGAAAGAGAAATGGAACAAATTAAAAATTAGAGGGATCTTAGCTCAGCTGGTTCAGAGCATCTCGTTTACACCGAGAGGGTCGGGGGTTCGAATCCCTCAGGTCCCACACATATTTAGAAAAGCGACTTCTTAGAGGTCGCTTTTTTTGTTCGAGTATGCTTCTTAAAAAAGTATAAATGAAGAACCTATCCAGATTCTACATTAGGAACGCAAAAGAAATAAAGTGATAATTTAGTTTTAGTAAAATGCTTATTATCAGATAATTATCTCCTAATAACCCAATAACTTATGACTAATCTCTTCCTTGTTTTATATATCTTCTTTTGTTTTCTCAGATAAATAAAGCGTATTCGGATAAACTATGGGGAAAGCTGTGTGTATATTGTGAAATTTCTTTTATTCTAGCAAAAGTTATATTTTTAGAAAAAAGAAAACCAATTATCCTCCAAATTAAAGTCATTTTAAACATTCAAAAGCCCTCTGCTACTTAAAAAGAAATTTCTCAAAAATAAACTAATCATTCCAGCACTTGCTGAGAAGTACTTTATCCAAGCAATCAATCGAGATCTACCTCATGTAGGGGAGAATCACTGTATTATGATAGCTAGAAACTTATCCCAACTCAAACAAATTAATCTCCCAAAGGCAATCGAACTCGCTCAACATATCAAGATTACCTATAAAAGACGGATTAATCTAATGAAAAGAATCGGGGAGAATCACTATATTATGATAGCTAGAAACTTATCCCAACTCAAACAAATCAATCTCCTAAAGACAATTGAACTTACTCAACATATCAAGATTACCTATAAAAGACGGATTAATCTAATGAAAAGAATCAAAGAGGTAGATTTGTAAGGTACATCATAACTCATCTTTATCTAAAACCTTTTAAGAGATTTCTGACGGCGGTTTTCTGATTTTTTTTGAGATTTAGCAGCTTTGGTGAGTTTTTGTGAGCCTTTGCGGCTATTGGCACGTGTTCTATTTACTTTTAGCCCTTCATTAGAAAGTCCTTGAGCGGCTTTGGTGAGTTGGACTTTATTTTTACCTTTGTTTTTTACTTTCTTGCCTTTATCGGCAGGGTCAGCTTTTTTATCCTTTTTTTCTTGTTTGAGAGCGTTTTTGCGAAGTTTGTAGCGTCTTTTCTCCTCTTGCATGCGTAGCTTCTCTGTTTCTTTCATTGACTGCTGTGCCTCACTAGGCACACTCACTAGCATCATCATCCCTAAAAGCAAACTTATAACGATTATCTTCACTATATTTATCATATTATTATTTTTAGAAGCTAACGTAGCATTGCTGATATTATTTCCGATTTATCTGATTCGTCTCTCGAAAGCAAATCGTTTGGTATAAAAATTATACAAAAAGATTAAACCCGTAGCGAGTAACTTGGTGATAGACTGATACTTAGCAAAGAAAGCAATGTGATTTAAAGAATAAATCAAAAAAGTGCTTATCCCGATACCAATCAGAGAAAAAGTGATAGACAACGCCAAAGCAGCACTGACACGCCTTTGCAAGGAAAAAATAAACCTTTTTTGCAACACAAAGTTAATCATCATACCACAAGAGGCAGAGATAATATTGGATACTGTGGGAGTGAACAAATAACTGACCAATATCAAATAAAGCACATAATCTACAGACGTAGCGACTGCAGAAGTAGTAGCAAATTTAATCTTAGGCAAGATAAAGTTTTTGGCTTTTTGTAGCAAAGTTTGTTTAGGAACTTGTGAAGGATTGGACATCGATAATTTTTTACAAATGTAAGGCAACCTGCTCATAAAAATATCATATTACCATATAAAACCTACTCAACCCCAACCTTTTTCCCTCAGTGTGAAGAGGAAAAAGCCCTCTCCTGAGAGGAGGGTTTGGGCGGAATTAAATGAAAATGTATGGCAATATATAAAAATATATAACGCAAAATTACTAAGAATGCTCCAAATCTGTTTAGAAAAATAAAAATCACTCGAGATTATTTCTCCCTAATAATTTATGATTAAATTGCTACTCGATTTTTAATCTAGAATTTTAACTACTTATTTTAAGACAAATGATAATGAAATATATACTCTGGGCTACTTACTTTCTTTATTTTGGGATAGTCATTTCGGCTTGCACCTCCAATGAGTCCGAAACAATACAAGAAAATACAGGAACTCCTGTTGTAAAAGCTGAGTTAAGCCCTGCTGCTATCAAAGGTAAGAAAATATTTATAGCTAACTGTTCTGCCTGTCATCTTATGAGTAATCAACAACTCGTAGGGCCAGGTATGGTAGGTGTAACCGAGAAATATGACAAAAAGTGGCTCATTAGATTTATCACCAACTCTCAAAAAATGATTGCTGAAGGTGATGAAAAAGCGTTAGCGATTTATAAAGAATATAACCAAACCGTAATGACTAGCTTTTCATTGAAAGAAGATGAGTTTGATAATCTGCTTGCCTACCTCAAAGAAGGAGGAGAGTAAACTGACAATAGCCCATGGAAAAACCTCAAAACAGCTCTTTTAGAGTGCTTTGGATTACTCAAAATTACCCACCTAGCAAGGGAGGAATGTCAGAATCTTGCGATAGGATTGTCTATAATCTTAGGCAATCAGGATTAGTCATTGATGTTTTGCATCTTTTTGAGCGAGCCACACATGCCAAAGTCAGGAATACAAAAGGCGGAAGAGAATTTATTTTCCCGATAGATGCCGACATTGCCCATACCTTTAACTTAGTCTGGAATTTTTTGGAAGAAAATCAGCCAAGCAGTCAGTGGACACATTTGGTTGCTTTTGGAGGATATTTGCCTCTATTAGCAGCACCCGTTTTGAAGTGTTGGCTCAATATTCCTTTGATGACTTGCATTAGAGGAAATGATTTTGATGCAGCTATTTTTTCTCCCAAAAGAAGAGAAGTTTTGTATGAAGCTTTAAGAAATTCGGCGGCAGTCGGAGCAGTGAGCCAAGACAAAGCACAGAAAATAAAAGCTATTTTCCCTCATATCAGTACTTATTTTACGCCCAATGGCATAGATTGCGATATTTGGCAAGCCCATGACAGCGACTACCAAGCTGCTCAAAAATGGCGAGAAACGCACCTTACAGAGAATCGCAAACTAGTAGGATTATTTGGACATTTAAAAGAGAAAAAAGGAATAGTTTTCTTCCTAAAAGCACTGGGTTTGGCTCAGAAAAACGAGCAAATTCATTTACTTTTTGTGGGAGAACTTGCAGAAGAGGTAAAGGATTTTTTGAGAGAACATGGGGATGCTTTTCATTATACACATTATCCTTTTATGGATAGATTCTCTTTATTGCCCTATTATCTAGCTTGTGATGCCTTGGCTATTCCTTCCTTTTATGACGGCATGCCCAATGTATTGCTAGAAGCAGGAGCTCTGGGAGTACCATTGATTTCTGCCAATGTCGCAGGGATGAAAGATGTCTTAGAAGATAAAAAGCATGGTTTTTTGTTTGCTCCTAATGATACTAAAGCAGCGATGAGAGTCCTCTTTGATTTTTCCGAAACTGATGAAAGCACTCTTAAAACAATGGGTCAAAATATCCAAAATCATCTTAAAAGCCAATTTACCATAGAAGCCGAAACAAAAAATTACCAACAAATATTTCAAGAGATGTCTGGTCTGTAGCTACACCTTCAGGTGTATGCACAAACCTGTAGCCACACCTTCAGGTGTGTGCAAGCCTGTAAAAGTGCACAAGCACCCATATAGACAGCATTTTATTTTAAAAACATCACTAAGATTCATGAAAAAGAAATCTATTGCCTATCAAGCCCTAGAAGCCGAACTTCAGAAGCAGCAATATTACCCTTTGCGTAGCTTACTCGTCTGGCAAAAAGATGAATTTATTTTTGAATATGATGCTTATGGAAGCAATACAAAAGTACTTCACGAGGCACAATCTACTAGTAAAAGTATCCAAACACTCTTGCTTGGAGCTATCCAAAAAGAAGGCTTTCTCACTGACTTAGACCAAAAAATAAAGCCTTTTTTTGAAGAATATAACTACTTAGACTGGAGCAATGGCAAGGCAGACATGACGCTCAGAAACCTCATCACGATGCAGGCAGGCTTGGATTGGAATGAAGGCAGAGTTTCTTATAACCTGATAGACCTAAACCATAGCAATCGCCTCTCAGCATCAGATAATTGGATAGAGTTTGCCCTAGACAGACCCATGCGATATCCGCCTAGCAAAGGCTATCAATACAGCAGTGCTGCACCTATTATGCTTTCTAAAATCATCAAAGAAGCTACTAAAAAAACCAACAAAGATTGGCTAGAAGAATCCTTATTTACCCCCTTAGGCATACATTATGACGTAGTTACTTGCCCCCACGAGTCTGATGTGCTAGGAGATGTAGAGCTTTGCCCCAAAGACCTACTTAAAATAGGCAGACTTGTCTTGCAAAAAGGAATGTGGGAAGGCAAAGAAATCATTCCTGCTGAATGGATAGAATACATCACTTCACCTATCCTCAAAATAGATGACCAACGAACTTATGGGGCAATGTGGTGGCAAGGCAAACCTCCCCTTACTTTCTGTGAGTTGGTCTATGCTTGGGGGATTGGTGGGCAACATATTTTCTTATTGCCTGAGTTTGATGCAGTAGTTGTAACGATGGGCAGATTCTACGAAATAGACTTTGACCTGACAGCTTTTCATTTATTAAATCAGTGGGTACTGCCCCTTCTCAAAAAACAATCATGACAAATAAAACTAACTGGAAGCGATGGCTTAAAAATAACCCTTTGACTGCTCCTTTGCTCAATCAGTTCCACGAAAGGAAACATAAAACCTATCAAGGAAAACCTTCTCAACAAGTATTTACAGAGATTTACCAAAGCAATAAATGGCAAAGTGAGGAGTCTTTTTCAGGTTCTGGGAGTGAATTAATACATAGCCAAGCCATTAGAGAAGCTTTTCCTGAGCTTTGGAAAAAATACGACATTAAAAAAATACTAGATATCCCTTGTGGAGATTTTAACTGGCAACAGCATTTAGATTGGACAGGTTTAGAGTATTTTGGAGGGGACATTGTAGAAGAAATCATCCAAGCCAATCAGCAAAAATACACACAAAGCAATATTCATTTTGAAGCTTTTAACCTGTTGGAAGATACCTTGCCAAAAGCCGATGTAGTATTGATAAGAGATACTTGGGTGCATTTCTCTTTGGAAGATATTTTTAAATCTATCCATCATCTCCAAAAGTCTTCTATAAAATACCTTCTAAGCACCACCTTCACAGCACAAAATATAAACCTAGACATCACCACAGGAAGCTGGCGACCTTTAAATCTTGAGAAAACTCCTTTTCATTTTCCTAAACCACTACAACTCATCTCCGAAAAAAGCACACAATCTAACGGACAATACCCTGATAAAAATCTAGGTTTGTGGCGAATATCCGACCTACAATTGCCTGTGTCTGCACAGGCGACTTAAAACTACAGCTAACCTCTTGGCTTGTGTCTCACTAACCGAAAAAGAGTGGTTCGTGAAGGCACGAACCACGGATAAGCCGAATAGCTGACTTAAAAATACAGCAAAAATAACATGAGCAATTTTATACTTTTGATAGTGTGTCTGGCATTGGGAATGATTTTAAAGCGGATTCCTACTTTCCCTAAAGATGCACACCTAGGGCTGAATGGATTTATCATTTATATCGCCTTGCCTGCCATCGCATTGAGCAAAATACCTGAGATAGCATGGGGTTGGGGCGTAGTGTTACCCCTATTATCGGGCTGGCTTGTCTTGTTATTTTCGGTCTTATTTTTTAAAGGACTCAATACCATCTGGAAGCTAGACCAAAAAACACTAGGTTGTCTTATCTTAGTCTGTGGCTTGGGTAATACTTCTTTCGTGGGGTTTCCTATTGTAGAAGCTTTGTATGGCTCTGAGGGTTTGTCTATCGCTGTTTTGGTAGATCAAGGCACTTTTTTGGCTTTGTCAATAGGAGGCGTTTCTATTGCGATGATATTTTCGGAGGGGCAAGTAAATACGGCTGTCATTCTGAAACGCTTGATTTCTTTCCCTCCTTTTTTGGCATTTGTCTTGGCTTTGTTCCTTATTCCTTTGGGTGGGTTTCCTTCAGAAATTAAG
>JBBRUH010000083.1:0-14526 GCA_038248005.1 Cytophagales bacterium
CCCGCGAGCCGCCCACGCTCGCCAGCATCCTCGGGGGCTTCAGCTATATCTGGAACAACAAGGTGGTCCTGGGTGCCGTCTCGCTTGACCTGTTCGCGGTATTGCTCGGCGGGCTGATCAATGGCAGGTAGTACGTTGTATTTATCGTGCACCACAAGATGTAACAGAACTAAACCTTTGCTTAGAGAATCTCTCACTATCTAAAAACGGAAATGACTTTGCCATAGATGACATCTCTTTTCAGCAATGCTCAAGCACCAATACAGCTGCCTTAGATGCACTACTAAGAGGCGATGCCTGTGAGCTTTCAGATGAACCCACAGCACTGGGTATTAGCTTAAATATGAGAATGCTTGATTTTACAGGTAAACTTGTAGGTGATAAAGTACTACTTAGTTGGCTAGTGCTGAACGAGCAAAACCTCAGTACTTATGAAGTACAAAGAAGTACGGATGGTGCTAACTTCTATGCAATAGGAGAAAGAGATGCAAGAGGCGGATTGAATGACTTGTATAACTATGATTTTATAGATTATCAATTACCAGAAGGCAAGTCAGTAATTTACTATCGTCTGCGTATGATTGGTACGAATGGACAAGACAGACTTGGCTCATTGATTCAAGTAAATCTTGATGCTTTAAGAGGCTTGGAAATGGTTTTATATCCTAACCCAATTCAAATGGGAGATGATTTTTCATTAAGCTTTCAAGCTTTTGGAGGCTTAGCAGGCATCAAAATCGCTGACATGATGGGCAATACCAAGGTAGAGCAAATCATTAGTACCAAAGATGGTCAAAACCAATTGAATTTTAGTTCTAAGGGACTTGCCTCTGGAATGTATATCGTTCAGCTAAAAATGGGCAACCAACAAGTGTCTCGTAAGCTGATAGTGATGTAATAAATCACTAAACTATTATAAAAGCCACCTTGATTTACGATAAATCAGGGTGGCTTTTTTGCGAATTTATAAAATATCTGATTAATCTTGTAAACACTAAAAATCTATACTATCACTTAGTAACAGGCTATTAAATTATAAATATTTCATAATCAATAGGTTATGATTTCGTTTGAAGTAGAATAAAAAGGTGGTCAGTTCCTAGGTTTCAAAGAAGTAATAAATTTTTAAAAAAAGTAGCAATTTTGAGAACATTGGCGAAATACTTGCTTATATGATACTAAAATACAGCTTGTAATTCCTTAAATGACCCTTCTATAAACATTAATCTCTCAAAACATTAAATCTAATATAATAATTTAATGTAAATTACTCAATAATGAGTTTAATTTGATAGATTAAAAATTTGTTTCGTTAAATTTGAGTAAATTTTTTTTGATACAATTTACTTTTTAATCATTCAAATTAAGACACAGAAGAATATTCATTTTTTTTAATTTTTTTTATGCAGTGGCTAGTTAAATACATATTTACGTTTAGCATTTGGCTTAGCCTAGGTTTAGCAATGACTCTTTATGCTCAAACCGATGAGCAAAAGATGGATGCTTACCTGTTATCTGCAAAGGCAGCAAAATCTACGGAGGAAAAAAGTAGAGTTTTTTGCCAAATAGCTGATTTACTCTTAGAGATAGATAAAGTGAAAGCCTTACAATATGCCCAACAAGCACATCAAATGCTTCCTACAAACCCGACCGAAGCCCAGACCAATGCTCTTATTTTTCTTGGAAAGACGAAATATGCCAATGAAAAAGTACAAGAAGCACAAACACATCTACAGACGGCACTTTCACAAGCTCAAAGCCTGCAAAAGCAATCACTTGAAGTAGATGCACTGAATGCCCTAGCAAATATAGATATTCGCCAGAATAGAAAAAGAGCTTATGAATACCTTGCCAAATCACTCAAAATTTCGGAGCAAGTAGCCTATACACAAGGGCAAGCAGATGCCTATGAGGTTTTCGGAGATTGGTTGCTGAGTGAAAACCCTAGTGAAGCCATTAGTCAATATCAAAGAGCATACAATCTCTACCGAGCCGAAAATCTCCCAGAGAAAAGAGTGCTGATGCTACAAAAAATAGCCAATACTCATTTGCTTTATCGCAATGATTACCCTGCTGCTATCAGAAACCTACAGGAGGCAATTAAAATTAGTGAAATTCTAAAAAATCAACGCCTTCTTGCCGAAAATCTCAATCAAATCGCAAATGTTCACTTCTTGCATTTACAAGATTACAAAACTGCCTTGAAGTATTATTTTCAAAGTTATGTGCTTACTCAAGAATATGAGTTTGCAAGCAATGGAAATACTCTCTCTACTTCTATCAAAGGAATAGCGAACTGCTATGCTTCATTGGCAAGATTGACTCGTAATCAAGGCTATGAAAGCAAAGCAGAAGAATATGAGCAGTTGTTTGCTACTTACCAGCAATCTTATCGTGATTTAGATAATATTCAGAGAAATGTAGCTCAGTTTCGTCGCCAGCAAGAGAGTCAATCACAAAGACGCTATACAATGGCAAGCCCTAATGCCACTAGTGCTGAAACAGAAGAAAAAGCAGAACTGAAACGTAAAATTGATCTTAAAGCAGAAAACATAGACCGTCTTGCACGTGATAATAAAATTTCTCCTCTCAAAGAAGCCGAACTTAAAGCAGAATTGAAGCTAGAAGAAGATAATCTAAGCTTATCTCTTAATCAGAAAGAAAGCGAAATAAGCCTTCTTCAACGTGAGAAAGAACAAAAAGAGTCTCAGATAGATGTGCTGAGTCGTGAATCTACTCAAAAGAACAAGCATTTACAGAAAATAAGCACAAGTCAAAATATTTGGTTAGTGGTCTTGTTGGGTATGAGTGCTTTATTTTTGATGGGGTTATTGTTTGTCAATTACTCAAAAAATAAAGTAATAAACCAAAGAAAATCACAGGTTAATGAAAAACAAACCCTCATCAATCGCCAAGAAATTCTTTTGCGTGAAAAAGAAAAAAATATACATGAAGGACAGACCAAATTAGTCAAGGCACACCTTGAACTTGATGAAGCAAAACTAGAGAATAGGTTACTTGTAGATTTGCTCAATAGAGAGATTATACCTCCTATGAAGCTGTTATTTAGTCAAAGTACCGAAAATCTACTTACACCACAAGTGCTACAGCAAGGGCAACAAATCATCCATCTTTTGCAAGGGGTTTACAGGTTTGAAAACCTTCCTGCCCAACTTGATTTACAAACAGCCTCTTTTTCGCTTTTTAAGGTTGCTCGTCGTGCGTTTCAGAGTTGTGAAGCATTGATGTTAGATAAAAAGATTCAAATTAATAATCAAATACGCCCTTACTTTTTTGTAGAAGTAGATGAGTTTTATATAGAAGAGTTATTTACTACTTTACTCTATAACTCACTAAAATATGCACCCGAAGGGAGTAACATTCATATAGAATCTGAACTGATTCGCCAAGATGGTAAGAGATGGATACAAACTACTTTTACAGACCAAGGTAGAAATATCCCAGCCAATATGGCTCAGAGTATTTTTGAAAAATACAATCCTGAAGAAGCACGTCCATTAGCACATAGCTTTCCTTATATCCAAAAGATTATTCAAAGTCATGGTGGACAAGCCTTTGTGCGTCCTGAATATAAAGAAGGGCTAAGTTTTGTATTTACACTTCCTGAAACCACCGAATCAGAAATCTGAGTAACCGATAAGGAGCTGAATACTCAAAAATAAAAGCACTTCTTAAAAGCCAATAAGTTATTTCTGTGTATAATTTACAGAATCAATTTCTCTTGAGTAAAATGCTAAAAATAAACTAATCATTTTTAGCTATTAAAACTTTCATTATCAGATAATTAAGAACTCATAATTCATAATTTATATCTCATAACTCACTAATCGCATCTAAAAAGAAATAATCTCGTTTATCATTCAAGAAATAGATAAATACAAACAAACTTACATTAGATAAGTAAAGTACCATAATACAAATGTATAATATCCAAATTTCTGACAATTCGTATTATTCATTTGACTATTATCAGGAATATTTTTTAACTCTTTACTTTCAATATCTACCTAATTTACACTGAGAACTTATGAAAAAGTTATTACTATTACTATTTATTTTTTGGGGTTCAGTCTTGTTATCCCCACTTCAAGCCCAAATCTCTTGGGAGAGTTTTTTTGAAAAAGCAGATAAGCAATGGAATAGTGGTAAATATGAAAAAGCTCTTTCCAAAGCCAAAAAAAATCAAAAAATAATAGATAAAAAGCTAAACCAAAATGCTATTTATAAGGCTTGGATAATGATTTATGAAGCCCAAATCAACCAAATACAAGGGCAATATCTAGAGATGCAGACCCAACTCATTGAAGCAAATAAGATTCTAGATGTAGAGCAAAATGTAAGCCCTGATGTTTATCTAATTGCTAAATGCAAGATGGCTGATATTCATATAGAACTAGGTAATTATCTCGAGACTCAAAATAAACTCAAAGAACTCTCTGAATTTACAAAATCAGCCCCTATTACCGATGATTTCTTAAATGCTGAGCTGGCTCATAGACAAATCCAAACCCTCTATCACCTTGGCTTTCTCAATGAAACCCTCTCAGAATTACCCAAAATCACCGAAACTTGGAATACACTCGCCAACGCTGATACAGGTACTTGGGGTAAACTAGGTAAAAATGATAAAAGCTATCGTCAAGTCCAGACAGCTAGGCTGATGACACTTTATGGAAAAGTACTCACCGAAAAGGGACTTTACTCACAGGCTGACTCAGCCCTCAATGCAGCCGAAAAGCAAATCAATAGACTCACTTCTGATCCAACTGTACTTGCTTCACAGACTATTGCACAAGGAAATAATGCTTTTGACAAAGAAGATTATAAACAAGCTGAAAAAGACTATGAAAAAGCTTTAGGAATAGCCAAAAAATCACCTTACTATCAACTAAAGTCACTAGAAAAAGCCCTAAATTCATATATCTATGGAGATAAAGGAAGTTCTTTTGACAAACAAATAAAGGAATATACCAAAGTAAGTGTCAGTAATTTCAAAAAAGGAGTAGTATATGGCTATCAAGAAGACTTATTAAATGGAAAAATGAAATTTGAGGAAGGTGCAGGAACAGAAGCTCTTTCTTTTTTCTTACAGGTTTGGGAAGCTCCCAAAACTACTCTTCCTCTGACGCATCCATTGAGACTTGAAGTACTTGACCAACTCTATTATTTATATACTGAGCTGACTCCAAACCCTGAAAAAGCCCGTATTTATTTGGATAGTAGCTTGATTATTAGAGAACAAGCTTATGGTAAAAAATCTATTTACTATCAAGTATATCAGGTAAAACTGGCCAATTATCTTTTTGAGAGAGGTAATGATTTTGAAGAGATAAGAAAACTCCTTAAAGATGAACCTTATCTTGCAATATTTGAGCAGCGAAGTGATTTACATAAAGATTATACAAATATTGCTAACACAGTAGCTAAGTATTTTGAACTAATAGACAGATACCAAGATGCTCTTCAAAAAATATACAGAACTACTGAACTGACTATACAGAAATTTGGTGAGAAGGATATCAAAACGGCTATGCAACTGAGCAGACAAGCAGATCTTGAACTCAAAGTAGGCAAATACAAAGAAGCAGAACAAAGTGCTGAAAAATCATTACAAATCATCAAAAAAGAACTTCCAAAACGCTCCGCAGAGCGTGCAGATGCACTTGCATTGATGGCAAAAATCTATGGTACTCTCGGCTCTTATCGTGAGGCAGAAAGCTTGCTCAGAACCTCAGACCGAATATATCGCCGCCTTGGAATTGAAGATTTTACGCAAAGAGGTCGGTCTATTGATGAAATGGCTTTTCTGTATGTCCTTATAGGTAAATACGCTCAGATAGAAGAACTCCTCCAGCAAGATATCTCTCAAAAAGAAGCTAAATATGGCAGAGATAGCTATCACCTTATTACTTCACTTAATAATTTAGGGCAGTTATACCTCATCAAAGGAGATTATAAAACGGCTGAACTCTATGCCCAACATGCCGAAAAAATAGCCAAAGATACCTATGGCAAAGACAACTCTCGCACAGTAGGAAGTTACCAATTGCTTTCACAATATTATGCTACTATAGGTGATTATGAGCGAGCTAAAGAATACCTAAATCAAGTATTAACTATTCAGAAAAAACAACTTGGAGAAGAACATGTAGAAGTTGCTCGCTCTTATGCAGAACTGGGCTTGCTTCAGTTTTATGAAGATAAGAAACAAGCTCCCAATGCACTTCAGCTCATCGAGAAAGCAAAAGGCATTATGGCAAAAAACTTTGATACACAGCATCCACTATATGCAGAAGTACTTAAGACGCAAGGAATTATTTTGCTAGAAAACGCTCAATACAATGAAGCATTTAAAGTATTGGTACAAGCTAACCAAATCTGGCTCGCCAAACTTGGAGACCAAAACCTAAACTCTGCCGAAGCTTACTCTCTCATGGGAGATGTCTATGCTTTTTTGAAGCGATTTGATGAAGCCCGCACTAACTATGCATCTGCCGAAGCAATTTATAAAAAAGTACTAAGCAAAAACCATCCTGATTATATCAATACACAGAGTAAGCTAGGGCGGATGTATTTTGTGAGTGGAGATAATAAGGAAGCCAATAAAATATTAGAATCTACTACGCAAGCTTATCTTGATTTCATCAAAACCTATTTTCCTGCTCTTAGCGAACGAGAAAAAGAAAAATTCTGGAATAAAATCAAGCCTGATTTTGAGTTTTATAATACCCTTGCCATCAGTCAAGCTGCTGAAAACCCTTCTTTACTGGAAAATATGTATAATTTTCAGCTTGCGACCAAGGCACTTTTGTTGAGTTCTTCAGTTAAAGTAAGGCAGAGTATTCTGAATAGCAATGATGCCAAACTCAAAGAATTATTTATACAATGGGTAAGAAAAAAAGAAGAACTGACTCAAATCTTATCAATGAGTGATGCCGAGCTGATAGAAGAAGAAATAAGCCCTGTAGATTTAAGAAATGAAATCAACCAAATAGAAAAAGAGCTAAGCTCTCGCTCAGATCTTTTTGCAGGAGCCGTCGATACAGAGCTTTATACTTGGAAAGATGTCAAAAAAAGTTTAGCAAAAAATGAAGCTGCCGTAGAGATGATTCGTTTCAGAAAATATGAAAATGGATTTTTGGATGATAAAATCTATTATGCTGCCCTCATTATTACGCCACAGACCAATAAGAGTCCTGAATTAGTATTGCTAGAAAATGGAGCTGATTTAGAAGGTAAATATTTGAGATATTACCGAAATGCTACCCAATATGATAAGAATGATAAATACTCTTATGCTGAGTTTTGGCAAGCCATTCACGAAAAACTAAAAGAGTATCCTATCATTTATCTTTCTCCCGATGGGGTCTATAACCAAGTAAACGTGCAAGCCTTGCGTATCACAGATGATACCTTTGTGATAGATGAAAAGGAAGTAAGATTAGTGAGTAATACCAAAGACTTACTCACAATGGAAAAAAATGAAAGCCGTAAAATGAAACGCCGTCGTCTCAAAGAAGAGCAAGATAATGAAAAAGAGATAGTATTAATCGGGAATCCTACTTTCTATGCTTCCGAAAGCTCAGGCTTGGCAGCCAAAGTAGCTGACCTACCAGGCACAGAACTCGAGTTACAAAAGATTAAAGAACTTTTTCAAGATAAATTGAACTGGCATGTCTCACTCTATAACCGAAAACTGGCAGATGAAGATACCCTCAAAAACATCAAAAATCCACGAATATTACACATCTCTACCCATGGTTTTTTTAAAGAGCCAGAAGCCAGTGAAGCAAACCTGACTTCTTTTAACAGCCTTAAAAATCTACAAGATGACCCCCTCAGAAACACAGGAGTCTTGATGCGTGGTGCAGGAGATTTACTTGCCGAAGATAGCAATATCTTTGACCGTGTATCGGGTATTCTGACGGCTTATGAGGCAATGAATCTTAGCTTCGAAGATACCGATTTAGTAGTATTGAGTGCTTGTGAGACAGGCTTAGGCAAGGTAGCCGTTGGGGAAGGAGTCTATGGATTGCAAAGAGCTTTCTTGGTGGCAGGAGCAGATGCCATTATCATGAGTTTATTTAAAGTAGATGATGAAGTAACCCAAGAGCTCATGATTAGCTTTTATACCAAATGGCTAGAAAGTGGAAACAAAAGAACTGCCTTCACAGAAGCTCAAAAAATCATCAAAGAACGCTATCAAAAACCCTCACTTTGGGGTGCTTTTGTAATGGTGGGAGTGAAATAAAGAGAGTATATTTTTTATGATTAATAACGCATTTAAGATAAAGTACTCATTTAATTTGAGTAAGATTCTCATCACCACTTCTTTACTTAATGCGAATTCGGGATTAAATAAATTATTGTAAACATCTCCATATATACCATTGACAAGGTCTTATTTTCTTTGAAAACAGACCATTGTCAAGGTAAAAACCTTTATTGAACAAGAAACAGAATATCATACAAAAATATGCCAGAGGCATCTTACGTTTATAGAAAGACAATTAAGATAGCTAGTGCGACCCCTATTGGGGTCGTATATATGTCATTTTATTATTTTCTATAAACGTTGTATTCCTACGGAATAAAAATACTAGTTTAAAAATAGTCTAAACCAAGAGTTAAGCATAGTTTTATCTAAAAACTAATTCCAAGTTCATATTACTTAGCTATGTTTGTAAGCCATTTCAAATTCTTTTGCAAAATCCTCGATAGAGGTTGGAGTTGTATTTTGGGGTGTTCTCCCGTAATCATTAAGATATTGACCATTATTCAAACTTTCAAATAACTCTCCATAACCTTCTGCTATGGTTTCTGGAATCCCTGCTTGCATCATTCCTGCTTTAGCATCTGCTTTTGGGAAAGGAACATATTTTAAATCTGGTTTACCGATGGCTTCACCTAGTGCTTTGGCTACTTCGGGCATTGTCAAATCTCGCTCTCCTGACACAAATACGTGATTAAATCCCTTGAAGTCAAGGCTCAATAAATATTTAGTAGCTACATCGGCGATGTCATTGGTATGCACGATTGGAGTCTTTACATCTGCATTGAGTGAATATCCAAAAAAGCCCATATTCTTTATCATGCCTATGTTAGCGAATAGATTTTGCATAAAATACCCTGCTCTCAAGCTCATAATATTCAAGCCTTCTATTGATTGTAGATTTTGCTCAAACTCATACAAACCCGTTACAGGCCCTGCTCCCTCTGGAAGTTGAGCACCATTAGAGCTAAGCACTACTACATTTTTAACGTTTGCGTTTTTGATAGCAGTGGTGATTGACTGCCCTACTCTACGCTGAAAAGTTCTCCAGTCTTCTTGCAAATCCCACTTTGGAGGAATGAGTGCATAGACTGCCGTTGCCCCTGCAAAAGTTTCACTTAGAAACTGTGTGTCTTCTAACTCTCCTACTGCTACTTTTGCTCCTTTGTCTATGAGTGATTTAAGACGTTCTTCTTCTCTACCAATGGCTACTACTTCTTTGCCTTCTGCCAAAAGAGATTCAGCGATTCGTTTTCCTGTGTTTCCTGTTGCTCCTGTGATTACGTACATGATGAATTTAGTTTTTAGGTTTAAAAATTATATTTATTTGACAAATATGGTTAAATAGTTTATTTTTGTCAAGTAGTTAATATAAAATTACATAGTATTAAAAATAAGACTATCGCTGATAATCAGATACTTATGAAAGAAGAAAAATTAAATATTTTTAAAGATTTTGTCTGTACTAATCAGACTTGCCCTGTTACGCTCACTACTGAAGTGATAGGTGGACGCTGGAAACACCTCATTATTTATATGATTAACCTAGGTGTTAATCGTTTTGGGGCAATGCAAAGAACTTTGCCTAACATTAGTAAAAATATGCTTACCCAAGAGTTAAGAGATTTAGAAAAGAATGGCATTATATCCAGAAAGATTTTTGCAGAAATTCCTCCAAGAGTAGAATATTCATTAACAGATTGGGGAAGAGAAACTTTGCCTATCTTAGAAGCAATGGCAAAATGGGGAGAAAAATACCGTAAGAGTGGTGATTTTTTAAGAGAGTGATTGAAGATTGCCTTTGTGTTCATGGCTGACAATTAGAAAGCTACTTGTGAATACGAAGGCAATATTATGAAACCTCTAACCTCAAATACATACCCAAGGAAGAATTTTTGTGAATTTCTATCTTTTCAGGGTCTAGGCGAACGCCATATCTATCAAACTCATCTTTGCTGATTTGATACTCTTCTACTAGATGATCAGCAATATTTTCCTTAAAATGTTTCTTTACCCTAGAAACTAACTGTGAGAAGGCACTTCTGTCTTGCAAATCTATCTCATGACTATGCCCTGATATGCCCTGTATTTCTTTATGGATTGACTCTATGATTTTTAATTCAGACTGCTTCTGCATGTTATCAAAACTGATAAAACTTTTCTTGTGCTTTGCACGGCATAAAAAATAAAAGTACAATGCCTTATCTCTAGCACGCCCCAATGCAATAGACAACCGAAGGTGTCCATTGATTTGTATATCATCTCTGTGATTTATCTCTATATCTGGAGTTCCTACACTCAGTTTACCATTGAGAAATTTATCTTTGAGGACTTCAATTTGAATTTGAATTATGACCTTCTTTTCCTCATTTAATTCCTTGTGTAAATTGTACTCTAATTCTCCAATGCAAGTCTTTATACCTTCTATGCTTAATGCGTTATAGTTTAGCCTAGATTCTTGCTGTTCAATTATAGTTCTATATGGGTTGGTATGCCTGTGTGTTGTGGTGTACCCCTCTATCTACATGGTCTTGGTACTGAGATAACTTCATTTCTAAGAAGTACTCTAATTGTGTAAGAATATCTTCATCGGCATATAACTCAATAGAACTTCTGCCTATCAAAATTTCCCAAGTTTCTGATGTGCTAGATGGATGAAAAGGAAGAAGTATAAAACTAGGCTCACTTACCTCAGGTATATCAAGTGCTTTGTGTACATAATCTCTTTGCACACTAAATGGTCTGCATTCTTCCAACATACTGGCTGTGATTTTATGTTCATCCACTAGGTGTTGATGTTGTTTAAGCCAATAAGGAGCTTCATCAAAGAAAATAAAATCTACTGCATCATTGTATGAAGAATCACGCATAAATTTTTTCCATTTTTTTTTCAATGTCTGCCAATCACAGTTTAATAGAAAGTCATTCAACTTTTCATTGTAGTGTGGACTGTTGATAATCAACAAGGCTTGAGGTGTACGGTAATTTTCGAACATGGGTAGCTGTATTATAGTGTTAAAACTGGAATGTAAAAGTAGGGATAATTTCCCTAATTCTTTTACTTCGACAAGGTTGTCGAAGTCGGCTTTATGATTTCAAGACCTCCTAACTTTGTGGTTAATTAAATAACCTTTAAAATTTTATACTGTATGAATGTCAATCAACTACTAATCTCTCTTGTAATGTGTGGGCTTATGACTGCTTGCTCACCTGCCTCTGAGCAACAAGATGAAGCGCAAGACCCAACAAAAACTGAAAGTACTATTACTTCCGAAGCTAATTTGGAAGCTAATAAGAAAGCACTCCTAGAAGATGAAACCATCAAAGAATACTTTGATACTCTAGAAAAAACCATAGATGAATACGTGGTGATGCTACTCAAAATGAATGAAGAGATTGCTAAAAGTGAAAAACGAGGCGATACAGAAGAGAATCCTATGCAATTACTCTCTGGCATTACAAGTATTGCGATAGAGTCTGGTGGGAAACTTGCCAATTTGACTGATAAAGTGGATGAGCTTAAAGAAAAAGCAGAAGCACTGAAAGAAGACCTCGACGAAGAAAGAAAGGTGGCTTTCGTTGCACTCTATGCCAAGATAATACTCCGTCTTAGCGAAGCTGCCGCCAAAGAAGAGGCTATCTCAGAAGAAGAAGAATAAATACAATATATACTCCTGATTCCTCCAAGGAGTATATTGTTTTAATATGGAGGTTTTTTCAAACTTAAAATAAAATATTATGGAACAACAACAACAACAACGTGTAGGCTTTGGTACACGCCTCATGGCTTATTTCATTGATACCCTCATCATTGGGATATTAGAGTGGCCTGTAACCATCTTTCTAGCTGTCTTTGGAATGGCATCTGGCGGTGCTGTAGGTGCTAGTATAGGTAGTAATAATGTAGAAGCTGTTGCTGGTGGTTTTGTGGGGGCTTTATTGGGTAGTATTGGATTTACACTTGTGGGCATGATTGCTTTTATAGTCTTGTACTTTGCTATAGAAATCTTTACGGGCTATACCTTAGGAAAATACATCATGGGTGTCAAGATTTATAATCAAAATGGACAAAAACCAAGTATGCAAGAATCTCTCATGCGTTTCGGTATCAAGAGTAGCTATTTTATATTGGTTACATTAACCTTCGTATTTTTATTCATAAGTCCTACTTTAGCAACTATCTTCAATATTCTTGGGCTAACTGTGGGGACAATTGTATTTCTAGGATATTTCATGGCGTTGGGCCAACATAAACAAGCTCTGCACGATAAACTCAGTAAAACTGTGGTCTATAAACGCTAAGTCAATTAAATGATGAGTTATCTTGTAACGCACTCTATTAAATATTTCAATCAGTTACTTGAAACTGTCAATGAAAAGACATACTAAAATACAAAAAGCCCTTAAATCAAAGTAAAAATCTTGATTTAAGGGCTTCATTTTATGAAATCATTTTTTAGAAAATGGAATTACTTAAAAGCCTGCATTCCTGTAATCTCATTTCCTAAGATAAGCAGGTGTATGTCGTGAGTACCTTCATAAGTAACTACAGACTCTAGGTTCATAATGTGTCGCATAATAGAATATTCGCCTGTGATGCCCATTCCACCCAATATCTGACGAGCTTCTCTTCCTATGTTGAGTGCTATCTCTACATTGTTACGTTTGGCAAGGGAAATCTGTGCAGTAGTTGCTTTGCCTTGATTCATCAGATTGCCTAATCTCCAGCAGATGAGCTGTGCTTTGGTAATTTCAGTAAGCATTTCAGCTAATTTTTTCTGAATCAATTGAAAACCTGCAATTGGCTTTCCGAATTGCTCACGCTCTAAGGCATATTTGAGAGCAGTGTCATAGCAATCCATCGCAGCTCCTAAAGCTCCCCAAGAAATACCATAACGAGCTTTGTCAAGACATTTTAAAGGGCCTTTCAGTCCAGAAATACCTGTGAGTAGGTTTTCCTTAGGTACTTTTACATCTTGGAACACGAGTTCACCTGTAATACTTGCACGCAATGACCATTTATTATGAATCTCAGGAGCAGAAAAGCCTTCCATTCCTTTTTCTACGATAAGTCCGTGGATACGTCCTTCTTCATTTTTTGCCCAGACTACGGCTACATCTGCATAAGGAGAGTTAGAAATCCACATTTTTGCTCCATTGAGTAGGTAGTAATCTCCCATATCCTTGAAGTTGGTTTCCATCCCTGAGGGATTAGAACCATGATTGGGTTCGGTCAGACCGAAACACCCTAAGTATTCACCTGAAGCAAGTTTAGGAAGGTATTTTTGGCGTTGGGCTTCTGTCCCAAACTCATAAATGGGATACATTACCAATGAGCCTTGCACAGACGCAGTAGAACGCATTCCTGAGTCGCCACGCTCTATCTCTTGCATCATTAGCCCGTAAGCGATATAGTCTAAGCCTCCATTGGGATTATACTCTTCAGGAATGGTAGGCCCAAAAGCACCTATTTCTCCAAATTTCTTGACAATATGCCTAGGAAAAATGGCTTTTTGAGCACAGTCTTCTATAATGGGGGAAATTTCTTTTTTCACAAAATCTCGCACCGCAGCACGGATAAGTTTGTGTTCTTCGGTCAACAAATCATCTATCTCATAAAAATCAGGAGACTCGAAAGTATCTGCTTTGCTTGATTTGGTAAATTGTGTTTGGGGGATATCTAAAATTGCTTCTATCATAGTTTTAATCTATTCTTGTTTTCATTCAAAAATACGAAAATTTAATCAAAATGGATAATTATTAGCTAAAGAGTTGCCTGTGAAGACACAGGCAACGGTGCGTGAAGATACAGACAACGGTGTGTGAAGACACAGACAACAGTGAAGAGTTGCCTGTGAAGACACAGACAACGGTGTGTGAAGACACAGACAACGGTGCGTGAAGACACGGACAAAAGCGGAAAGGTCTTTAGAATTACTTCCAAAGACCTCTTAAAATATTTTACTTTCTAAAAATTATTCAGCACGAATAAATGTAACTTGTTTGATGAGGTTACTACCAGCAGTCAAAAAACTAAACATTTATTAACAAATGTGAACATTTTATTTATTTTAAAATAAATATGTTTATATTTTTGATATAGACACAATAAAAGTATCTTCTGAATTATAAATTCATAAAAACAAAAGATTACTAAGAGAGTTTAAAATGTGTGAATAACCTAAAATAATAGTGCAATACAAAAGCCACAAAATACGCTTAGACCTAAATGA
>JBBRUH010000084.1:0-14525 GCA_038248005.1 Cytophagales bacterium
GAATATTTTCTTTTATATTACCACTTTTTGTATAAATTACAACTAAAGTTCGAACTTCTACTTACCCCTGCCCTAAGTTGCTACATCGTTGCAGGCGGGATTGTAAAATATGGCTAGAAAATTTGGCTCCGAACCTGGGAGGATGTTCGAATGGCGATTATACAATCTTACAATTAAGATTTAATAAGATATTCGATAGCTTTTTCAAGCTCATTATCTTTATAATTATTTTTTTCTTTTAAAACTTCAATATCTGGCTCTATGCCAACCCCTTCTATTGGTTGTTGATTATTTCTAAACATTCTCCAAGTAGAAACTCTTAAAGAATAATACTTGCTACCTAATTTAATATTAAAAAATTTTGGATTACCTGAGCCTCCTCCAGTTTTTTGCCCAATCGTTATGGCCCTACCAGTATCCTTCAGCATTAAAATAAACATTTCATTAGAACTGAAACATTTTTCATCAGTAAGTATTACTAATCTTTTATCCCAAAATACTTCTCGTGGTTTAATTTCAAGGTTTTCTTCTGAAAGTCTATTATTACCCTGAATTCTTCTTAAAATCTTACAATAGTTTGTGTTTTTATTTATAAAATAACTAGCTATAACTTGTGATAAATTACTATTACCACCATCATTGCCTCTTACATCAATAATGATTGAATCTGAATCTTTAATTGTATTTATTTTTTCTTCTAGTAATTTTGACTTATTTGTAAAATCAGCATCAGAAACAGTACTCCAAGATTTAACTTTTAAATAACCTATATTGTTTTCTAATAACTTGCTCTCTACAAAATTTTTAGAACCTTCCAGTGTATTTAGATTGTTGCTTGTTTCTCTAAATCCTGTGTGACTATTTTTTAAAGTTAAGAGTACTTCTTTAATGTTATTAATCAAATTAACCTGAGAAGAGGATGAGTCCTCTTTTTCTTCCAATTGATTAAACTTAATTATAAATTCATCTCTTTCTTCTTTTGTTAAAAAAGGGAAAGTTTCCACAATATTATTTTTTATTGTTTTTAAAAAATTCATTAATTCTATTTTTGAAATATCTTCAAAAGAATTTAATTTATTTATATGTTCCATAAATTTTAATTATACACCAAAATCAATCAGATTCGAACTTCTACCTATCTCCGAAAAAAGACCATTATAAAATATGGGTTAAAAAATTGCTCCCCAAACATGAGATTATTATAAATATTTTCTCCAATAAAGAATACATGAATTCAATGTATTCAAGAGTTTTGTATATTAAAGAGCTACAAACAATCTAGCTGACTCCGAACCTGGGACGATGTTCGAATGAGTTTGATTAAGTAGGAAACAAGAATGTTTCTTTCTACTCAGGTCGCTTTCACCAAATTTATCTGCTCTAACGATCTGGCTCTAATTTACTAATAAACTTAGTTTCTCCTTCAAAAATCTTATTATTCTTAAAATCTTCATCAAACTTTTCTGGTAAAATACTTACTTTATCATTAGATGAAACCCATAATATCTCTGCTAGCTCATGAGCGTGAGTTCTTTCTAGTCCATCTATATTTAAATACTCTTTCCCATTTTTAACCTCAAAAAAGAATTCCACATATTCTATTTTATTTTCAATAAATGTATTTGTGTATAATAATTTACCAATTTCAGGAGTAACTCCCAATTCTTCAACTAATTCTCTTTTTAAACAAGAAATAACATCTTCTCCATATTTTAAATGACCACCAGGAAGAGCCATAAATCCAGTACCTATGTGTTTAACGATAAGCAATTTACCTTCATGTAATATTATTCCTCGAACTTTTATTAAAATATTTTCATTTTCCATAAAATAAATTATACCAAAAGTTCAATCCCTATACTAGGTCACAAAAAACCACCTTGATTTACAAGATGATTTTAGAGGCTCGCTTGGAAGGATAAGCTACGAACTATTGATTGGGGTGAGGTGTTTCCTTTTGCTGAGGTTTCGTTGAGAGAGATTATGAGATTACTAACTTTAGTTTAATTCAAAGGGATTAAAATTTTCTTTAAATAAATCTTCATTTTGAGTAAAAATTGGTTTAGGTAAATCATCCCAATCAAACCAACCCCACTCTTCACAATTATCTGGTTCCATTACTTGAACTTCGCCTGAATCATATTCTGCAACCACATACAAAACGACATAGGGCTCTTTTTCTTTTGGAAATGCATCATTTGTAAAATAAGCTTTTTTTATATTTTTTATATTTATTCCTACTTCTTCTCTTACCTCCCTAATTGCACAATCTTCAATTTTTTCATTAAATTCTAAATGCCCACCTGGAAAACTCCAGCTTCCTCCACCATAAAAACCTTTTCTTTTACCAAGCAAAACCTTTCCATCTTTAATAATTATTACTCCAGCTCCAACTCCAAATTTAGGTCTTTCTTCTTTCATTTTTTAATTATATCACAAGTTCGTAACCCATCCACCTTCACAAAAAATCACCTCATTCAACAGAATGACTCTTGGAGTAAAATTAACAAGATGATTTTAGCTCCTATTTTTTATTTAAATAAATTTATTCTGTTACAAGCTTAAGACCAACTTTTTCGGCAATTTGTTTAATCCATAATTCATGACGAGTAAGTTGAGTTGAAATTGCAGCATATTCAATACTTAAATTACCAATTGCTTTAGCTATTCCGTCAGTAGAAACAATAAGTCCCTGCACTAATTCTTTTAAATCAGCCATATCACTTTTGACTTCCTCAATATCATTCTTAGAGGCCAAAACAGAAGTTAATTTTTTTATATCTTCATCATTTAACATATTTAAAGTATACAAAACTAGATAAAAATAAGCAATAAATAGATTATATTCGAACTTCTACAAAGGTAGCAAAAATAACCATTAATTTATATGGTTTAAAATTATCACATTCGGACTACTGTCCTCAGTATCTTCGGAACCTAAGTTCCTCGAGCTCCGAACATTACGCTCTGCTGAGCTCTAGTACCTTCGCTCTCGCTACGGCCTGGGAGGATGCTCCTATTTTCTTAGATTTTATTTAATCTGTTGAAAACGCAGTCCTGTAAAGGGTTCGACTGGAAATAATTAAAGACTAACATAAAGCTAGTCTTTAATTTAAGTGACTTATTATTTCTTCAACTGTCTCTTCTAGGTTTTGATTACTAGAATCTATTATCTCACAATTCAAACTGTCTTTCTTCTCAATAAATAACTTATAAAGTTCTTTTGTTCGTTCACGAAGCTCTTTATCATCTCCTCTGTCATCAAATCGTTGCAAAAGAGACTCTATAGATGGAAGGAGTATGAATGCCTTAAAGTTTTTATCTTTAAAATATTCGGAATATTGCTTCAACAACTTTCTTCCTACGATACCATCAATAAAGACACTGAAACCTTTTTCTAAAAAATTGGTTGTTAAAATGCAGGCATTTTTTGCACCAAGAAAAAGTTGTAATTCCACTTCCTCGTTATATGGGTAAGGTCTCACGTGTCCACTCACCACCATTGCACGCAGTATATCTACTTCTATAACAGCACTTCTTTCAAATTTCTTTGCCAGAGCTTTAGAGACTGAAGACTTACCAGAACCAACAGGTCCAGTTATTAGACAAACAAAAGGTTCTTTCATTTTTATATTATATCAAAAGTTCGAACTTCTACAAAGGTAGCAAAAATAACCATTTAATTATATGGTTTAAAATTTTGCTCCGCACTTGGGACGATGTTCGGAAAAGTATTTTAGAGGAAACAATCTCTTAATGTTTGAGTATTTCAATAATAGCTTTATTGTTTGTAGCTGATATCTTTACTGTTCCACCTATTGGAAACGTGATAAAAGGATTTGAGTGCCCAAAATCAGCATTTGCTATTATGGGAATAGCTTTTAATTCTTTTTTTGTTTGTATAATATATTTTAGTTTTTCAATAGTCATTTCTGCTTTCTTTTGAAATCGTCCAATAACAATACCTTTAACTTTATTGAAATTAGGTTGATGAATTAAAGATTGCAAATTTCTATTAAATTCTACTCCAAAGAAACTCCCTGCCATATCATCATCCTCTATAAAAAGAATGGAGTTTGATATATTGGGCATAAATTCTGTTCCTTGTAATAGATTTAATGTGCATAAATTTCCTCCAAAGATTGTTCCTTCTGCTTTCCCTTTATTAATAACTACATAACCTTCATTTTTTTCGAATACTCTATTTTCTTGGTCTTTATACCAAGCATCATCTGACCATTCTTTGGAAGGTTCAATAAAATAATTTTTATCTCCCATAAGACATTTATTAAAATAATCTAAGTTATATTCAAAACCTTTTTGCATAGCCCAGGTTGAAAAATGTAATCCTGAATAAGTAACTAACCCCGTTTTTGTAGTTATTGCATTTGATAAAGCTGTTATATCAGAATAGCCACATAAAATTTTTGGGTTATTCTTAATCAATTTGTAATCAAGGTATGGAAGTAATTCATTTGAGCTAAAACCTCCAATTACAGTTAAAATTGCTTTAACTTTTTTATCTCTAAATGCTTCGTGTATATCAGCAACTCTGGATTTTATTGAAGATGACATAAAAATATCACTCTCTTTACAATTCTTAGAGAAAGTTACTTTGAAACCCTTCTTCTCAAGGTTTTCTTTTGCCAGTTTAACTGTTCCTTCTTTTACTAAAGATAAACTTATAGCTGGAGCAATAATTCTTATCTCGTCTCCTTTTTTTAACTTAGGTGGAATTATATATTTCATAATTTAATTATACACTAAAACCATTTAGGTTCGAACTTCTACCTACCACCCAGAAATAACCATTATAAAATATGGCTAAAAAATTTGCTCCCTCTGTTGGATGTATTTAGAACTCTTAACTGGGTTAAAATTAAAAGTGATTTACAGATTTCTAAGATTTTTGAGTTGTTTCCAAATCTTTCGCTTCAGAACTCTCTTTAGTTTTTTTATACCATTCTTCACTTTCATAAGCAGTCAGCGTATCGGCATCAAAATACTTACCTAATTTTTTACATTCTTCTTCCCAAGCACCAGGTTGTGTTAATCTCTCCTTTTCTTTTTCAACTTCTTCAGGATAATTTTTACTATACCGTTTTTCAAAAAAATCTAGTTGCTCATTAAGTGTGGTTCCATAAACCCAACTGGCTTTTTGTTTTTGGAAATTATCAGCTATCTCTACTGCTTTATCAGATATGTTAACTACTGTATCAATTTTTGTGATTGGAATATCAATTCCTAAAACTAGTTTGCCGTTATCATTATGAGGTTGCCCATATTTTAAAGCAATTTTTTTATTTTCATCTGACAAGCTATCAAAATCAATCCTCATCCAAGCAAATCCATTTTCAATATCTTTATTGTTGGCAGATGTCTCACAAGTCTTTATATTTTTATCCCAAAAAACCTCACAAGCTTTCACTAATGGTTCTTCAACAACATCTCTTATTTGCTCTTTTTTATAAATAGTAATACCCCTACTTTTTTCAATAGGTAAAACTTTTGTTAAAGAATAAGTAATTTCTTGTTTTTTATTAAAAGGATTTTCTTCCATAAAAAAAGTATATCATAAAAGTTCTAATCCCTACAGGGGTATCAAAAATAACTTATATAAAATAAGTATCAAATACTGGCTCCCCCTGTTGGACGAGTTCAGAACTCTTAACTGGGTTAAAATTAAAAGTGATTTACAGATTTCTAAGATTTTTGAGTTGTTTCCAAATTTGATATCTCAGAACTCGTGATAAAAAGAACTTATTTTATTTATTTTAAGAAGAAAGTTGTTTAGATTGTCTTTCTTTAATATTATCAACAGTAGAATAAATTTGAGCTATTTTAATAGCAACTTCATTTATATATAATTTTAATTGATGTTCAAGTGTAGTTTCAAATCGAAGTTCCTTAATAGATTGTGACATAGATTGTAAAATTTCTAAAACAGGTTGAAAACCTACTGATAAAAAATCTTTTAATTCTGCTTTTTCCATATCTTGTTTTTGAGTAGAAATAAGAACATCTATTTTTTTATTTCTATCCTCTAACGAAAGTTCTCTAATTTTAGGTAAATCAATTAATAAAGAATATCTTTCTTCTAACAATTTAATAACGATACTTATTTCACTGTTTTTTAAAATAGTATTTACTTCAATAAGTCTATCTAATGATTTTTTTATATCTTCTTTGTTTGAAACAACTACTTTTAAACCACCATCCGACGTTGTATAATAATATTCTGGATGAAAAATATGCTTATTTATACTGCCATCTAAAGAAATACCAAATTTATTATTCTCAATAGATTTTCCTTGTTCTTGTGAATTTTGATTTGAAATTAATTTCTCATTCATATAATTTATATATTTATAATAATTCATTCATCTATAAATGATATCATAGGTTTGAAATTAGTAAAAGGTAATAAAAATAACCATTGTAAAATATGGCTTAAAAATTTGCTCCGAACTTGGGATGATGTTCGAATGGAAATTATTAATAGATAAAAAGGATTGTTTTTAATAAATAGTATATACTTTAAATCTCTTTAGTGTATGTTAAAATATCTTCCACAACCTTATCTAATGGCTGAGTGGCATCTATATTGGGACCAGGAAGAATAAATCTTTCCCTAACATTCCAACACTCATTTAATATTTTTTCTTGTGCAAAATGGTCTCTAGAAGTAATACGTTCTTTTAAGATTTGATAAGGAGCCAATAAATTAATATAAAAAATCTTTAATCCTTTTTCTGTTATTTTCTTTGCATACTTTTTCTCAGCAAGCATTCCTGCAACTACAATTGGTTGTTTTTGTTCTAACTCCAGAATACTTGGAATTACATTATCAATAACCCAGAGATCCAATTGTCTAGGGGTCAATAATTGTCCTTTTTGAATCTGAAGCCTCATTTCTTTAGTAAGAAAATTATCTGCCTCAACAAACCTCCATCCAAGCTTTTTCGCAACTAGTGACCCAGTTGTACTTTTTCCAGATCCAGGTAAACCAGAAATAAATAGAATCATAATTTTTTAGTTATACACTAAATTAGATTATGTTCGAACTTCTACCTACCCTCACAAAAAATCACCTTGATTAACAAGATGATTTCACTGGCTCCGAACCTGGGAGGATGTTCGGAAAGAAATAATTAACAAAAAATAAAAAGCCAAAGTAAATTGGCTTTTTTATGATTAGTTTTACCCTTTTCTTAGGATAATTTTTGAGTAATGTAATCTAATCCAGATTGCAAACGTTCTGGCACACTTAATTCTTCCTGAACCCCTCCACCATATACAAAAGATTCGACGATACCATCAACATCTTTAATCTGTTGTTCCGTCAAAGGAAACATTTTTCCATTAATCTCTTTTGAAATATCTTCAACCACTTTTCCTCTTCCAGTTAAAATTTGTGCAAGGATTACTTTTACTACTTTCTTCTGTTCTTCTGTAAAAATTTCTGATGAAACCATAACATTAAATTTTAATTGTTTATACTATTTTTCTTTCACATTACATTTTTCAAGTTGTAAAGTCAATAGGTTCGAACTTCTACCTACCTCCAAAAATTAACCATTATAAAATATGGCTCAAAAAATTTGCTCCGAACCTGGGATGATGTTCGAATAACTATTTTATCCAATCAATAATTTCTTTTATTGATTCATTTTTATCTAAATAAAAAATAGGGATAGCTCTTTTGGTGGCATTTTCTATTTCAATTTTAGTCCCACCTGAAGTCTCCCACCCTGGTAAAACAGCTAAAGCATCACAGCGAATTAAAAATTCGCCATTTAAGTTCCAAGATAAATTACTTTTGTCTATATCTAAATATGTCACTTCTTTATCTATATTTAAATGTGGTGAATAGTAAGGAATGTTATTCTATATAAATAAATGAACAAACTTTCTGGCTACTTCAATGTTTCTTTCTTTAACTTCTTTACTACCATCTCCACGAAATGGTCCTGCTATAAAAATTATTTTCATAATCATATTATACACCAAAATCATTTAGCTTCGAACTTCTACCTACCTACCAAAAATAACCATTGTAAAATATGGTTTAAAATTTGGCTCCGTGGGTAGGGATATCTTTCTCTACGAGAACAGTAGACCTTTTCTAATTTTTCAAATCAGTAGATTTTAAAAATACAGAAAAGCTTTTCGCTCCCTACACGAAAGAGAAGCAGTTCTCTTTCTCCACGGAGCAAAAGAAAACACCCTCTTTCGAGGGGTTTTCATTTGCTCCCCCTGTTGGACGAGTTCAGAACTCTGAATTGGGTTAAAATTAAAAGTGATTTAGAGTTCTCTAAGGTTTTTGAGCTGTTTCCGAGTTTGAGACTTCAGAACTCATTTATATAAAAAAGCCCACCTAGTGAAGACGGGCTTCTTTTGGTGGGTTTACGTTTGTATTATTTTTTTACCCAGATTAGTTCTGTAGGATAGAACTCATCCGCAATAAAAGAAGAACGTCTGGTTAGCTTGACTACTTCTCCTTTCACCACCACAACGTCAATGAAATCCTTAGGAGTATTTGACACAAGATAATGAGCTAATGCTAGCTCTGATATACTCGGGTCATTTTTCGCTTTTTCTTCTGTTATATTTTCACGAAAAAATTTACTGCCACGCACATCAACTTCATAAGTTTTCCCTTTATATTGTATTCCGAAAGAAAAACTTACTTTTATACCAGTTCCACCATCATACTTTGGATAAGGAAAAAATTCTGTTAACAACGCTGTTGCCCCAATTTTTTCGGGAGAAAACAGCAGGGTATCGGATTTTTGTGTTGACACTTTTCCTTTTTCCCTTACTCGTTTTCCGCTCTTGCTTTCGCAAGAAGAAAAGATTACCAAACTGCTAATTAAAGCAATGCCGAAGAAAAAAACTTTTGTTTTCATTTTTTGAATTATTATTTGTTTTGCATTATTGCTCTATAGAAACCAATAAGTGATACCCATAGAGCAATACACAAAGCAAAAATAACCCAAATATCAAAGAACTATACTACTTTTAATAATATAGCATAATTATATGTATATGTCAAACTGCTCCGAGCCTGGGACGATGTTCGAATAGGAATAATAAATGGTAAATCGAGAATATTATAAACTAATATAAAATAACGTGAATTTAGGTTGTTTTAAGTACTAATTCACGGTAATTTGACAAAGAGACGTGAATTAGTATAATAGATGTATGGTAATACAACAACAAATAAAGAATCGATTAAAAGAACTTAAGGATCGTTACAACTTGCTTAGAGTTGGTAAGGATGATCTTTTAAAATTAATTGAAGAAACTGAGGTTGCAGAATCAGTTTATAACTCGAATGCTATTGAAAATTCAACACTTACACTTATAGAGACAGAAAGGATTCTTTTGGAACTTGAAGTTGCACGTCAGGTTTCTTCTCGTGAAATTTTTGAAGCAAAAAACTTAGCTCGCGTTTCAGAGTATATTAGAATAAAAGCAAAAGAAATAGATATAAGTAAAGAGATAATTTTATTCCTTCATAAAATGCTCATGACAGCCATTAAAGATGATATTGCTGGTAGGTTTCGTGAGATGGGTGAATATGTTCGAGTTGGAAGTCATATCGCTCCTCCACCAGAACAAGTTGATTTATTAATTGATAAGGTTATCAGTGAATATAATAACAATCATGAATTATATTTTATGGAAAAAATTTCAAAGTTCCATTTAGAATTTGAAAATGTTCACCCTTTTAATGATGGCAATGGAAGAATAGGACGAGTTTTAATAAACTGGCAATTAATCCGTCTTGGTTTTCCTCCTATAATAATTAGAAATAAAGAAAAATCTGATTATTATGATTCCTTTTCTGTTTATAGAAATAAAAAGGATTTGAAATTAATGGCAAAAATTATAGCTCTTGGTATTATGGAATCGTTGCATAAACGTATCTCTTACTTAGAAGGTAATGAGAGAATAAAATTATCTGAATTTGCAAAGAAGCATCATAAAACTGCTTCAGCTCTTACTAATGCTGCTCGTAGGCAAACTATTCCTGCTTTTAGAGAAAAAGGGGTTTGGAAGATATCTGCAGATACTATTATTTATTAATCTTTATTATCTGAAGGTAATACAATAAAATCAACTCTTTCCTTTCCAGAGTCTCCAACTTTATCATTTAAAGAACAAATGGGTGGTTTACCTCTTGCTGAATATTCTAACGTCTTAAAAAGATATCCTAAAAATGATCCTGTATATCTATACCTCCGTGCACAACCTATAATTTTATCAATAACTTCATCTCTATATCCTTGCCACTTACATATTTGAGAATATTTATCAATCCAATCATTTACAATATAGGTAATCCAATTAACTAACTCGTCCCTTGCACAAATATTACCCTTCTGTATTAGTCTGACAAAAGAAATAGTTATACGGTTACAAATCTCTTGTTCAATCTTATCTCCCCTAATTAGAAATAAATACATTTTATCCTTATTCTTCAGCAATATCTTTTCCACCTCATTTTTATTTTCGTAAAACTTAACTTTCTTTATTTTGTATCTTATCCATCTTTTTTGGTATCTTCTATCTATTTTTTCAGTTACAAAATCCCAATCAATATCACCATTTTCGGTACGAAAGTGTTTAGAGAAAAACTTATATAGAAGTTGGGATTTAGAAAAGATCCACGAACTACTAAATGTTTGTGGATTATTTTCTTCAAGTAAAATATTTAATTTTTTGATTGCTTGATCTAAATTAATATAGTAATTATATTAAAATTTTCTATTTTTTAAAATTTATCAAATAAAATCTATCTCTGCTCCGAACTTGGGACGATGTTCGGAAAGAAATTTTGAGAAGTAATATATAAATGATATTATTTATATTATGAAAACCAATATTTATATAGATGGTAATAATTTATATCGTTCTGCAAAGGAGTTTGGTTTTGCTATAAACTATAAAAGATTAAGAGGGTGGCTCAGTCAAAAATATAATGCGAATAATATTTATCTATTTATTGGACTTGTGCCAAATAAAGTAAAATTCTATGAATATCTACAAAGTTGCGGTTATATTTTGGTTTTTAAACAAACAGTTTCAATTGGAGAAAAGATTAAAGGAAATTGTGATGCTGAACTTGTTTTAAAAACTGTTTCAGATTTTTATACTAAATCATTTGATAAATGTATTTTAGTTACTGGAGATGGAGATTTCGGATGTTTAGTTGAATTTTTAAAAGAGAATAATTCTATAGATAAGGTTCTATCTCCAGATGTAAATAAATGTTCATTTCTATTAAGAAATAAAAATGTAGAAATTACATTTTTAAATAATCTCTATCATAAATTTTCAGACAAGATATAAAGAAAAAGCCCCCGATGTAGACGGATCTACATAGGGGTCTCTTTCATAGTGATACTGCTATTATAGCATACTACTAACAGTATGCAAGTTCTTTGAATGGGTTCGATTCTACCTAGATTAAAGGGGTCAAATTAAAGGGGAAATTAAAGGGGTCAGTCACCTTTTTTAGGCCTACCTCTAGCACGCACAGTTGATTCAAGTCCTAATTCCCTAACAACCATACTCACCCAACTTTCTTCTCCGTACGGACACTAAAACAGATTCGAAGAGCTGATAGTCTTTATCATTATCAAAAATTTGAACACGAGCGTTTGCTCTATTTAGTACATGGTACACATATCCACCGATTGCATTCCTTGGTTGTCGAGGCATGCAAATATTTTAACATAATTTTAATTAAAGGTGACTGACCCCTTTTCTTCCAAAACCAACAACATTAATAGATCCAATCAAAGCCATATTTTTACCTAATGTTTTATCGTTAAAAAAACCCTCAGAATTTTCTGTTTGTGCCTTAAGGGCTAGTTTAAGTACCTCTCTAATTTCTCGTGGGTCTGTCTTAGAACGAGGAAACCAAATTACATTTGGATATTTTCTTGTACTCTTTTTACTAGTTTCAATTTCATACATTTTAAGAGATACTTTTTTCATATGCTTCTAAATAATGACATAAAATATCATTATTTACAACCAAAACGTAAAGCGACTTTCCCAGACAGGGATAGGTCGCTTTTACCAAAATACTCTGCTCTGTCTATGGTATATAAAAATTAAAGATGATTTTAAGTATTTAGTTTATTTCATTTATTATATCATCTAAGGTAACAACAGTTACACCAGTACTAAAACCTGCAGTTAATTTTTTATAATCCTCCTTCAAATTTTTAATAGATTTTTCCTTTGAGTATCCCGCCATTAAATCTAACTGATATTTGAAACCTAGGATGTTGGGAAAGTCTTGATATTTCTCTTTAGCAATATATTTATCTAAGGATTTATCATATTCATTTATAGCATCTTCCATTTCTTGAGAAAGTCTTAAGTACATTTTGGTTGTTGCTTCATTCTCTTGAGCTGAGCCTTTGTATTTTGCTATTTCCCCAGTTTCTAAATTCAGATAGACAAGTATTGGAATACGAACTGTTTGTATACTCGGATTTGAACCCATAAAATCGAACAAAGGACTGTCTAATCTTGATAAAAGAATGTGACCCACATCATTCACCAATACATTATGCTCTAAAATATTCTTTGCAAAATCTTCTTCACCTTCTTCAAAATTTTCATAATCTTGCTTAAAGTAATCACTCATCTTTATTTTTCCAAGGTATGAATAAAGAAAAACAATGTTGCCACAACCACAGCTTCCCATAGAACTATTTATAACCATATCAAAATCTCCTTTTACTGTTGAGATTCTAGAAATAGTATCAAATCTTTCTCTATCATTTGAATATATCTCTTTATTATTAACATAATATCCAATCCCCCAATAATCATCATCCATCCAAACATTCTTGTATTCTATTTCATGATCATCTAATTTATTACTCGTTGAATCTTCTTCTGAAATTTTTCTGATATCAGTAATCTGAGGTTTTTTATATGTTTGTTCAAAAAAACCTAAACCCTCGGAACGAATTTTGTCTTGTACAATTTCTAATGCATTGGGTTGATAACTTTCACTGATATCCTCATTTTCTACAGTTTTATTTTCTAATTTAAAATATAACACTAATCCAATAGTAATAAGTAAGATACATCCTATTAAAAATTTTTGATTTCTATTCATACTCTGCAACATTATTAATAATACTAAATATTATCTTTGAATCTTCATTTTCAATAGTAATATGACCTTTTTCAAGAGTAATATTTATTTGATCCCCATCTTTTTCTAAAGTAAAACAATCTTTTTTCATTTTTAATTCCTTACTAAAAGCATCATTACCATTTTTCTCTATTTTTTCTAAATAAACGATAGGAGCAAAAATAATTCTCATTCCAGGATAATGAGAAAGTTTTATTTCTTTATCATCACACGATAGCTCAATTTTATTCTTATGGTCCTCAAACTGTAGAAAGCGTGTAAAGGTATTATTTCTATGGTGAAAATATAAACCATTAAGATTCTGATAATCATTATCAGCTGGTATTTTTGTTATCTTATATTTTAAATCAAGTGATTTTATTTCGATTTCAATATTTATGGGCAATTTAGACATAAAAATATCATATCATTTTATTAAATAAAGTAAAAACGACCTTCCTAAATAGGGACAGGTCGCTCTCACCAAAATACTCTGCTCTAATGATCGGGTTCTAACTTATCATATTTAGTATTAATACAACTCCCACTGATTTTCACTTTTCTGAAGTATCTCACGTTCTTCATCTAATAAAGAATCTTTTTGTCTTTCACGTTCAGTACCCTCAACTGCAACCCAAATTTTACCAGGTTTTCTAACCCCACCGTCACTAACCTTTGGTTTTCTATAATATCTATCCATATTTATTTGTGCCGCCCGTTCTGCCATTTTTGTAGGCATTATAAATATACGATAATTAGATGGTGACTTTATCGCAACAAGAGCAACATAATCTGCAATATAAAAAGAATCTTTACTATTAAAAACAGTCAATTCTTTACTGATTGTTTTTTCATTACAATGTCCGTATTGAATCCACCACCTATCTGTGATTTTATTAGTAGCACCTTTTACTTGAATCTGCCAAGTTTTTCCATCTTTAGCAACTAAAATATCCGAGTTAGCACTAAGTCCATCTTTATTTAAATCTGTTGCTCTGTAACCGTGATATTCCATCTCATTCATAACAATCCTTTCTGCAATTTTTCCAATATTATGTTTATCTAATTTATACATATATGACTTTTTAATTTGAATTACCAAGGATAGGAATCGAACCTATTATTTCTATAAAAATAAACGTAAAACTGTAACGACGAAATGGACGGGGATCGGATGAATTTAACCAATTTTTATCCCCGTCCAATGTCTATATTCTACTTGATGGTTTGAGGACGTGGACAGGTCGCTTTCACCAAATTACTCTGCTCCCCCTCGTGGACAAGTTCAGAACTGCGAATTGGGCTGGTATTAAAAGTGATATGGAGTTTAGCGGTATTTTAGGGCTATTTCCAA
>JBBRUH010000085.1:0-14479 GCA_038248005.1 Cytophagales bacterium
AGGAGTGGTATTGGCTTGTAATAATTATGAGGTGATAGACATCGGTGTAATGGTGCCTACCAATAGAATCATAGAAGAAGCCAAAAAACACAATGTAGATGTGATAGGGCTAAGTGGTTTGATTACGCCTAGCTTAGATGAAATGGTAGATGTAGCCGAAGAAATGGAAAGACAAGGTCTAAAACTTCCATTGCTTATCGGTGGAGCTACTACTTCTCGCATTCATACTGCCGTAAAGATTGCTCCTAAATACTCACAACCTGTTATTCACGTGTTAGATGCCTCTCGTAGTGTGCCTGTAGTAAGTAACCTACTCAATGAAAATAGAGAGAAATTCACTACCGAAATCAGGGAAGAATATGACAGAATGCGTGAGGGACATGCCCGCCGTAAATCTGCCAAAAACTTTGTGAGCATAGACAAGGCACGTAAGAATAAGACAGCCATTGATTGGGAAAATACTCAAGTCAAAAAACCTGCCTTCTTAGGTACGAAAGTCTTTGAAAATTATTCTCTCAAAGAATTAGCTCCATACATAGATTGGACACCTTTCTTTCAGACTTGGGAGCTACATGGTAAATTCCCTAGAATCTTAGAAGATGAGGTAGTAGGCGTAGAAGCCACTAAACTTTATGCAGATGCCCAAGCAATGCTCAAAAAACTTATCACTGAGAAACGCTTGGTTGCTAAAGGTATTTGTGGATTTTATCCTGCCAATGTAACTCAAGAAGATGATATTGCTGTATTTGCACACCAAAAGCAAGAACTTGCCAAAGCAAACTGTGATTGTGGAGTAGATCATCACCACAAAGCAGACTATGAATACGTAGAAAACCGTGATGAGCAAGTATTTACTTTGCATACCCTTCGCCAACAAAGCGAAAAGGCAAAAGGATTACCTCACTTTGCATTGTCTGATTTTATTGCCCCTACTGAAACAGGTATCCAAGATTATGTAGGAGGATTTGCAGTAGTGATTCACGGAGCAGAAGAACTTGCCAAAGAATACGAAAAAGACCACGATGATTATAACTCCATTATGGTCAAAGCATTGGCAGACCGTTTTGCCGAGGCATTTGCAGAAAGAATGCACGAGCGTGTTCGCAAGGAGTTCTGGGGATATGAGCCAGAAGAAAGCCTCAACAGTGATGACCTCATCAGAGAAAAATACAAGGGCATTCGTCCTGCACCTGGTTATCCTGCTTGCCCAGACCATACTGAGAAGGTTACACTCTTCAAGATGCTAGATGCTGAAAAAGAAATTGATGTAATGCTTACTGAGAATTTTGCGATGTATCCAGCAGCGGCAGTTTCAGGGTTTTATTTCTCTCATCCTGAATCTCGTTACTTTGGCTTAGGCAAAATAGAAAAAGACCAAGTAACAGAGCTTGCCAAACGTAAAGGAATGGAACTCAAAGAACTAGAAAGATGGCTACGCCCTAACTTGAATTATGATGCTTAGTAAGAGATAAGTTATAAGTTTGTAAAAGATTGATAATGTAGGTTTTACTTCAAAATAAATGAGTGCTTTATTTTGAAGTAGTTACTTATAAAAATGACAGTCATCTTAAAAGCTAAACCAAGAAAAATCAAGAACCAAATCTTAAAAAGCCACCTTTGCCTAATCTGACAAAGGTGGCTTTTATTGTTTTAGAATAGATTTTAAAAATGACTTAGATTCATCAAACTTGGATTCAACAAATAAATACAGCTACGAATATAAGTACTTAGAGTATAGTACTGACATATTTTGCATTTTTCCAATTTACAGATACTTTTATTTTACTCATTATAAGAGGTATATGATTCTTTTTTACAACACACTCAACCTTAATTTTTATGAAACAAATAAAGAAGTAACTACTCATTAAAAATTTATTGTGTCTTTTTGTTAATTAGTTTTCTTATTCTAAGTAATAAAAGCTACTGATTATCTGATAAACAAATTCAAACTTTCATTATGATGAATGGATTTATGTGATAATAAAGTTGTCTTGTATATAAATATATTAAAATAGAATTATATTTTTATTCTTTTAAATAAACAATTATTAGAATTTTATATTTATATATAGATTTTAAGTGGTTTAATATTTTGTAATAATATGTTATTGTTAAAAAATTAATATGTTATATTTCAGAATATTATTTTGAAAAATTTTTTTTTACGAATTAATATTACATTAGTGATAAATTATTTACAATAATCACCTCGTTTTTTATAGGCTATTTTTTAAATATTATTTTTATATAGCTTTGTGTTAAATAAAACCTTTTAAGAAATTGTACAAAAGGACTTATCAATCAATTTTGATATTATACAAGGAAATCATCTTTTGAAGATTTACGGCAATAATATTTTTTAAAATCAAAATGATATTTTTTTATAATACCAATAGCATTCAAAAACTTTTAATAAAGCAAATATGAATCACCTTTATAAAATCTGTTTTCTATTATTTTGCATCCCCATACTTACCTTTCAAGCTAGTCAAGCTCAAACTGTAGATTTCTCTTCTACTGTTTCTCAGAATGGTTGTAACATTGCCACTTATGATTTTATCTCTACATACCTAGATGTAGGTGGAAATCCACCAGTGCCAGGTACAGTATTCTATCACTGGGATTTTGGGAATGGAACTCAATCCTCTAGTGTGCCTCAGGTTACAGATGCCAATGCACAGCGTGTCTATACAGCAGCAGGTCAGTATAATGTTTTATTAAGAGTTTACAGCGGGGCAAGCTTTGCTAGTACATTATTAGCACAAAGAATAAAAGTAATAACTGTTTATACCAATGCTAATCCAGATTTTACGGCAGACCAAACCAATGGCTGTATCCCTTATACGGTTACTTTAACAGATTTAACGGATTATGCAGGTTCACCCTTGGTAGGCCCTTTTGTAAGCAGAACTTGGAATTTTGGAGACGGCAATACTACTACCATTACTAACCCTGCCACTACTACGGTAACGCATACTTATACCAATCCAGGTGATTTTCAGATAACCCTAACAACAAGAACCTCTGGCGGAAGAGTAGGAGAAGAATGTGTAGGCACACGTGTCAGACCTGCTTATATTAGAGTAAGACATACACCTGTGGCAGGTTTTACGGTTAATTCTACTCCTGCACCATGTAGTTTACCCTTTACGCCTCAGTTTACCAATACTTCTACTATAGCTACTGCACCTACTCCAGCAGGGGTGATTACCTCTTATATATGGAGATTCTATACAGATGCTACAGCCACTACAGAAACATCTTTCTCACCTATTACGCTCACTACATCAGCTCCACCTACTCTGCCAGCAGGAGCATATTCTGCAGTAGGTACTTATGCAGTATCTCTGACAGCTATCTCCTCTGCGAGTTGTACCAATACCTTTACTAACAATAGTGCAATAGTCATCACTAATACTACAGCAGATTTTTCACCCAATGCCCCTGCAGGTACTTGTGCTGGACAGCCAGCTACTTTCACAGACAACTCAACAGCTACGCCTGTAAGTTGGGCTTGGAGTTTTCCTGGAGCTACCCCTGCCAGTTCTACTGCCCAAAACCCTACAGTTACTTACAATGCTGGGGGAACATTTAATGTTACACTAACAGCGACTTATGCCAATGGCTGTACTCGTACAGTGAGCAAACCCTATACAGTTCGCCCTTTGCCTAATGCTACCTTTAGTGTTACTCCTGTAGATGGCTATTGTAATGCTCCCAAAACGGTTCAATTTATACCCAATATTGCCAATCAGTCAGGATATACTTTTTTCTGGAATTTTGGAGAAACGAATAATGCAGGTCTGAATCCTGGCCCTACGAGTACTGCATATAGCCCTACTAACCTATATGAGCTATTTGGAAATTATAATGTGAGACTGACAGTAACAGACCCTTCAGGCTGTAGCACTACTTTTACAGATGTATTACAAATCATTGCCCCCGTTGTTACAATCGTACCCAGAACCCCTGTGCAAGGTTGTGCTCCTTTCAATGTTACTTATGATTTTACAGCATCAGCCATAGAACCTATCACAAGATACACTATAGATTATGGTGATGGAACAGTCGTAACAGTTAATTCTCCGCCCATTCCTTTGACTATTCCAGGGAATCAGACACATACTTATAGTGTAGCAGGTGTATATACTGCTTCTTTAGAGATAGAAACTATCAATGGTTGTGTTAGAAAGGTATTTTCCTCTCGACCTATAAGAGTAGGTCAGCCTCCTGTCATTAATTCTGTAACTGTCGTCAATGGAGGAGGAGCAGGATGTAGAGGACCTCTGAGTTTTACCCCTGTTTTTGGCCCAGGTGTGTTGGTAGATAGTGTATCTTATGACTATGGAGAAGGCACACCTGTTGGAACGAACATTGCCCCTTATAACTCTACTTACACATTTATACAAAATGGCACAAGAACATTGACAGTAAGAGCATTTTATAATGGTTGTCCAATGTTGTTGCCTTATACTCAAAGTATTATTATAGATGGTCCTATTGCTAACCTAGCCATAGTAGGCAGTGCAGATATCTGTACAGGGAGTAATCAAGCTTGTTTTAATATCTTAGGAAGTTTGCCTGCTACTTCAGGAGCTGCTGCTACTACCTATTCCCTTGCCTTTGGTGATGGAGCAGTACAGACAGGAAATTTATCGGATGCTGGTTTAGGAAATATCTGTCATACCTATAGTACACCAGCAAGTTATCCTGTTACACTTACACTTAGTGGCAATGGATGTAATGATAATGCGAGTAGAACTATCACTATTTCTACCACAGCATTAGTCAATTACAATGTACAACCCAACCCTGCGGTTTCTTGCTCTGCCAATCAAATCACATTTACTAGTACATCTGCATCTTCTTCCTCAGGAGTAACGATTACAGAGTATATCTGGGATTATGATGATGGAGTAATAGATAACCTAGCTGCTCCTGGAGGTTCAACTACTACACATACATACATTCCCCGTAGCACACCATACAGCCCTAGATTAAGCATACGCCTTAGCAATGGTTGTATATATTCTATCGCTCTTACAGATGTTAAGTCCGTAAATATTCAAGGGCCGATTCCTACGATTACAGGTTTGCCTAGTTTGTTAGGATGTACTACAGTACCCGTGAATTTCCAAGGAAATGCAACCATCGTTCCAGGTGGAAATGTAATTACCAACTGGTATTGGGATTTTGGAGATCCTGCTTCGGGTGTCAATAATCAAAGCACATTACAAAACCCTGCACATACTTTTACTACCCCAGGTACTTATACCATCACCTTGCGTGTTAAAGATAATAATCCTCTGACTTCGGGGAGTCCTGTAACTCCAGGTTGTGAAGCTATTGCAACGGCTACAGTTCAGGTATTTGCTAAGCCGACTGTTTCTTTTACACAATCTCAGACCATTCCTTGTGTGGGTTCTGCCATTAACTTTAATCTAAATACAAATGCTGGAGCTGGTGCTACATATAGTTGGAATTTTGGGGATGGTGGGACAAGTATTGTACAAAACCCTAGCTATACTTTTGCCACTATTCCATTGGGAACAAGTGCCACTCGTACCGTGAGTGTTGTAGTTACTTCTGTCAATGGTTGTTCGACTACTTTTACGAGAGATATTACTGTCGCAAACCCTGATGTAGTGATTACGGCTAATGGAAGCACTTCACCCATCACGATTGCTTGTCCACCTTCTTCAGTCAATTTTACTTCTAGTATCACTCCTGCAATCATTGCTGGCTCGGGCTGGACTTATCAATGGGATTTTGGGGATGGAAACCAAGCTAACACGGCCAATGCTAATAATGATTATATTGCACCCGATGCACCTAGTATTTTTAATGTAATATTTACGGCTACTAATACCGCAACAGGATGTTCGGTTACTAAAAATCTCTCAGCCTTTGTTACTATCAATGGTCCAAGAGGCTCTTTTGATTTTTCACCAAAAATTATTTGTTATCCTCAGACTGTAACCTTTGAACTGACAAGCCAACAAGGCTCTCCTACACAAATAGAATGGGATCATGGTGATGGAACTACGAGCGGGCCTTTGGCATTACCCGCAGGTGCTACTCATACTTATACCTATACTAAGTCAGGTAATTTCTTGCCAATTATGACCTTATACAATAGTACAGGTTGTAAAATTGGCTATCCAAGTACTGTGGGAAGACTTTTCTCTAGTGGCCCTCCTACAGCAAACTTTACTTGGACAGGTGGCGGACAAATCTGTAGAGATGTTACTGTAAATTTCACAGATCAAAGTAGTCCTGACCCTTTGACCAACCCAGGTGCTCCTCTAAATCCTCAGGTGAATCGTTGGACATGGACAATCTACGATGGTCAGAATGATACTGACCCTGTGTTAGCTGTTTACAACATACAAAATCCTTCACATGTCTTCACACAAGCCAAGAGTTATAAAGTTCGTCTGAATGTAAGAAGTGCTTTCAACCAAAATGGTACGCCAGATGGATGCCCTGCTACTATAGATAAGGAGATTACCATCGTAGAACCTAGTGTAACAGCAGCCATTAATTCTATATTGCCATCACAGCGTTGTCCAGGAGAGATTATCACATTCACTGGCTCAGGAACTACCTCAGTATCACCGAGTACACTTGTCTATCAATGGAGATTTTTTACTAGAACAGGAGGTCCAATTTCATCAGATACTACAGGTATATTGATAGGAGTCGTAAATGGAGCTGTTGCTACTTTTTCTTTCCCTAATCCTGGTACTTATGTAGCAAAATTAGTAGTAAGAGATGTAGCATTGTGTACAGGTGGAGCTGTTTCTCTTACAGAAGTAATAGTAGATCCTTTGCCTACTTTTGCCCCTTCTAGTGGGCCTAATAATACAGCGATATGTGTAGGAGAGACCGCTTCATTTAGTGTGATTGCCTCAGCTTCTGCATTGGTAGCCCCTGGGGTTACTTATCAATGGCAGGTAAATGATGGGGGAGGATGGGCTATTGTTTCTAATGGTGTAACGCTTGGAGGTGCAGTCTATGGCGGTGCTACCACAGATAACCTTACCATCACCAATAGTAGTTTTAATTTGAATACCTATCAATATAGGTGTACTATTACCAAACAAAACACAACAGCTTGCCAAGCTATCTCTGCCTCTGCTACGCTGACTGTAAATCAAAATGCAACTACAGCAGTCATCAATCCTCCTGTAAACCCAGAGGTTTGTGATGTAACTACTTATACACTCAGTGCCAATACACCTACTGTAGGCACGGGTACTTGGACAAAACTAGCAGGAAGCCCCGCAGGAGGCACTATCACCAACCCTAATAACCCCAGTAGTGGAATTACAAGCTTACAATATGGTTTATATACCTATCGCTGGACAATCTCAAACGGAGTATGTCCACCTACTTTCGCAGATTTTACTATCAGAAATGTCAGACCCGCTTTTGCAGGTACAGACCAAAACTTATGTAATGCAAATAGCTTCACCCTAGTAGCCAATGACCCTATTGCTTCAGGCAATGGACCTGGCTCAACAGGTCAATGGTCTGTAGTAAGTGGGCCGAATACACCTACTATTACACCTATTAATTCGCCCAATGCTACCGTTACAGGAGTCGTGGCTTCTACTACACCTTATGTATTTAGATGGTCTATTACAGGCTCTTCTGCTTGTGGAAACTCAGGTGATAATGTATCTATTACCAATTTTGCTCTGCCTACTGTAGTTAATCCTTTACCTCAGACGGTCTGTGTTGGTCAAAATGCAACTTTCTCTGTCAGTGGTGCACCTACTTTGCAATATCAATGGCAGGAAGACAATGGCTCAGGAAGTGGATTTGTCAATTTAATAAACAATGCTACTTATTCAGGAGTGAGCACTCAAAATTTGACTATCAATAATCCGAGTGTTTCATTTAATACATTTAGATACAGAGTATTGGTAACTAATACAAGTACTACTTGCTCTAATGTTTCTAGTGCAGCCGAGTTAACAGTATTTCCAACTCAAACGAGTATTTTGACGGCTTCGCCTACAGGTCCTGTATGTACAGGAACAAACATTACTTTATCGCTATCTACTACTACTACGGGTTATACTTATCAATTAAGAGTGGGAGCAGTACCTGTAGCAGGAATTCCTGCTATTAATGGCAATGGCTCACCACAAAGTTTTGTTGCATTTGCTCCTACAGCTACCAATACTTATAATGTATTAGTAACCACGCCTACTGTCAATGGAGTAAATTGCCAACAACAACTAACTTCCACAACGGCTGTAACTGTAAATCCTACTCCTAGTGCTTCTACGGCAGGGCCTGATAAAACAGTCTGTGCTACAAGTACTACTTTAAGTGCGGTTGCTGTAACATCAGGAACAGGAACTTGGACTTTGGTTTCAGGAGCTGGGTCAATCACAACTCCTACAAGTCCAACTTCAGCTGTAACAGCTTTAGGTTTAGGCAATAACGTATTTGAATGGACAGTAACAAGTGGCGTTTGTCCTTCGTCTGTTTCTGAAATGACAATCACCCGATTATCTGCTGGTCTTGCCGCAGTAGCAGGAGCTAATCAAAATGTGTGTGTAACTACTGCGACACTAAATGCCAATACCCCTACCAATGGAGGAGTGGGTACTTGGACTACCTCAGGAATTGCTACTATAGCTAACCCTAACTCACCTAATTCTGCGGTTTCTAATCTAGCACTAGGGGCTAATGTGTTTACCTGGACAATTACAGACGCTTGCGGAACTACCTCTTCTAATGTAACTATTACAAGAGATTCACCAGTAACGGTTGCTGTCGTTGGACCAGCTCAAACATTGTGTAATACAACAACTACAAACTTAGTAGCAAATACTCCAACTTCGGGAGCAGGACAATGGTTTGTAACAGCAGGTTTTGGTGTTTTTGCAAATGCTTCTAACCCAAATACCACAGTATCTAGTTTAGCCAATGGATTAAATACATTTGAATGGAGAATAAGTAATTCTTGTGGAATAAGTACTGCTTCTGTAAACATAACAGTAGCCCCTACTCCTTCTGTAGCTGTAGCAGGTGCAAATCAAACTTTTTGTGGAACTGCAACTGTAATGAATGCAACAAACCCTACTTCAGGAATAGGTACTTGGACATTAGTAAGTGGTTCTGGAGTGATAGCAAATCCAAATAGTCCTACTACAAGCATTACAGGGTTAGATTTTGGTGCGAATGTATTTAGATGGACAGTAGGTAATGGTTCTTGCCCAAGCACTTTTGCAGAGGTAACATTAACAAGAGAAACTAACAATACCTTTGCCTATGCAGGCCCTAATCAAATTCTTTGTGGTACTCAAGTTACTTTGACGGCAAACACACCTTCTGTAGGAACAAACTTTTATTGGATATTAGCCCCAGGCACTACCTTAGTATCAGGTACTTTAGGAACTGCAGGTGGAGCTAACGGAACACCAACTATCACTATCAATGGTCTTGTATTAGGTGCAAATACATTTAGATGGACAGTTACAAACTCTTGTGCGACTTCTATTTCAGATGTAACCATGACAAGAGTAGATAATACTACTACTGCCAATGCAGGCACTAATCAAACTGTTTGTGCTGATAATACAACCTTAGTAGGAAATACGCCTACAGTAGGCACTGGTACGTGGAGCACTACTACAGCAGGTGTTGGTATTACCAATCCTAACTTACCAAATACAACCATAACAGGATTACCTTTAGGAAATACAACCCTTACTTGGACGATTAATAATGGAGCTTGTACACCTTCCACAAGCAATGTAATCATTACGAGAAGAGATAACATAATAGGAGTAACCGCCGCTGCCTCAGCTAACACCGCATGTAGTGCAACTGTAGATTTAATAGGTTCTGTTCCTAATGCTGCCAATGCTGAAATAGGTACTTGGACAGTAATTAGTGGAACTGCAAGTATCGGAACACCTAACAGTCCTAATATCACCATTAATAATTTATCAGATGGATTAAATGTATTCCGTTGGACGGTATCAAATGCTTCTTGTACGCCTGTGTCGGCAGATGTAAGTGTTACAAAATTATTAAATCCTACTGTCTCTAATGCAGGTGCAAATCAATCAATCTGTGTAGATGCTTACACTTTAAATGGTAACATTCCTGCCATAGGAATAGGAACTTGGACATTGGTGAGTGGACCTACAGTCGTTTCTTTTGGAAATGCGAATGTAGCCAATACCACAGTAAGTGGTTTAACAGGCAATGGAATTTATATTTTCCAATGGACAATCACAAATGCCCCTTGTGTACCTTCACAAAGTACTGTAAGTATTACAAGAAATGGAAATCCAGATGTAGCAGCAGCAGGAGTTACCCAAGACGTGTGTGGAGCTACAGCTACCTTAGCTGGGAATAATCCTATAGTAGGCAATGGTATTTGGACAGTAGTTCAAGGAGGTGGAGTAGTAGATTTCCCTAATCAATTTAATTCAACTGTGAGTGGACTAACTCCAGGTGTTAATAAATTTAGGTGGACTATCTCTAATGGAGTTTGTGCTTCAACAGCCTCTGAGGTAACTGTAAACTCTTTTGCTAATCCATCTACTGCCAATGCAGGAGCAGATGGTATAGCTTGTTCTCCAAATGGAATTTTAAGTGCCACCACACCAACTGTTGGAACGGGAACTTGGACACTGATAAGTGGTAATGGTTCTATTACCAACCCGAACAGCCCAAGCACTGCTGTCAACGGTCTTTCTCTAGGAGATAATGTATTCCGATGGACTGTTACTAATGGAGTATGCCCTTCTGCTGGTAATTTTAGTGAAGTTACTCTGACCCGTAGAGGAAGTGTAAGTCTTTCAGTAGCAGGGGTAAGTGAAACTATTTGTGGCAATACTTATACATTAAATGCCAATGCTGTCAATACAGCACAAGGAGAAACAGGAATTTGGACTGCCGTAGGAGGAACAATCGCTCCAGCAGATTTGAATAATCCAAATGCTACAGCTACTAATCTTCAAGTTGGGGTCAATGCCTTTACTTGGACAGTGAATAATGGATGTGCGACTTCGGTTTCTACAGTATTCATTACTCGTCAAGATAATACGACTCTTGCCAATGCAGGTGCTAACCAAAATATTTGTACCAATAATACTACATTGGCAGCTAATCAAGCAGTAGTAGGAACGGGGCAATGGTCAGTAATATCCGTGCCAGCACCTTTAAACTTAGGAGATATTACTTTTGATGATGCTACAAAATTCAATGCCATTGCCAGTGGGATGACAATACCAGGTAATTATGTGTTGCGTTGGACGATTACCAACAATGCTTGTACACCTGCAGTTACTTCTATCAGCAATGTAACCATTGTCAGAGAAGAACTACCAAGCACTTCTATTGCCAATCCTTTAGCACAAATAGATATTTGTACGGATGTCTATACCATGCAAGGCAATATCCCGACTGTAGGCACAGGAAACTGGTCACTAGTAAGTGGAAATGGCACTTTCGCAGGGCTTACAAGCAGCCCCAATGTACAACTGACCAATATTGGGGTAGGAATTAATGTCTTCAAGTGGACGATTACCAATGGAACTTGCCCTCCATCAGAATCAACAGTCATTATCAATCGTGCTACGAATCCTACCGTAGCGGCAGCGGGCTCGGCACAATCTATTTGTGCAGATAATACTACGATGGCAGGGAATACCCCAATAGTAGGACAAGGTACTTGGACAGTTCAAAGTGTACCTGCACCTCTAGCTACTACAGATATTAATTTTAGCTCTGTCAATGACCCTCAAACTCAAGCAAGTGGATTTACAGAAGCAGGTAATTATGTATTGGTTTGGACAATCAATAATTCTGGTTGCCCTCCTACCACAAGCACCGTTACGATTACGAGAACGAGTTTACCATTAGTAGCCAATGCTGGCACTTCTATCCCAATTTGTGCAAATGATTTAACGCTTGCAGGGAATACTCCAGGTGTGGGACAAGGTACTGGAACTTGGACGGTTGTATCTCAAGTAGCAGGCACAAACATCGTATTTAACAATGCCAATCTAGGTAGTACTTTAGCCTCAGGCTTTACTCTATCAGGAAATTATACATTAAGATGGACAATCGCCAATGGCAACTGCCCTCCTTCTATCAGTGAGATAGTCATTACAAGGACTTCACCACCTACTGTGGCAGATGCTGGTGCAAACCAAAGTATCTGTGCAAGTACTACAACATTGGCAGGAAATACTGCCACAATAGGAGTTGGAACTTGGACAGTCATCAGCTCACCTGCTGGAACAAGTCCGACATTTAGTAGTGCAACACAAGCCAATTCAGTAGTTAATGGATTAACCTTGGATGGAGATTATGTCTTTGAATGGAGAATTATCAATGCACCTTGTAGTCCGTCTTTTGCAACAGTAACCATCACACGCACAGTGCCTCCAAGTGTTGCCAATGCTGGTGGCCCTTACGCTCCGATTTGTGCTGATGATATTAATCTAAATGCGACTGTTCCTGCAGTAGGGACAGGGCAATGGTCTGTAGTATCACAGCCTGCAGGAACTAATGTAACATTTAGCAGCCCAGGTTTAGAAAGCAGCAGTGCCAATGGCTTAACCTTAGCTGGTAATTATGTCTTTAAATGGACAGTTAGCAATGGCTTATGTCCTGTTTCTGAAAGTAACATTGTCATCGTCAGACAAGCAAACCCAACTGTAGCAGATGCTGGTGCAAACCAAAGTATCTGTTCAAGTACAACTACTTTAGCAGGTAATTTACCTTCTATCGGAATAGGAGTATGGACAGTAGTAACTCAGCCAGGTGGTGCAAGTGCCTCATTTGCCAATGCTGCTCAACGTAACTCTGTGGTGAATGGAATGACTCTACCTGGCGATTATGTATTCCGTTGGACAATCACCAATGGTTCTTGTCCTCCCTCTGTTGCAGATGTAACTATTACTCGCACAGACTTACCGACCGTAGCCAATGCAGGTGGTCCTTATCCTGCGGTTTGTGGTGATAATGTAGTTCTAAATGCAAATACACCTATTGTAGGCGTTGGTACTTGGTCTGTTGTTTCGCAACCTGCTGGGGCAAATGTGAATTTTGGTAATCCAAATGTACCATCTTCCACAGCCAATGGAATGACTCTATCAGGTACTTATACTTTCAAATGGACTATTTCAAATGGAAATTGCTCTATTTCTGAAAGTACTACCACTATCACGAGAGAGGCTTTACCTTCCGTAGCCAATGCAGGGGTGAATCAGAATATCTGTGCAGATCAGGCAATACTAGCAGCCAATACGCCAAGCGTTGGTACAGGAACTTGGTCTGTGATAAGCGAACCCGCAGGAGCTACCACTATTTTTGCCAATGCCAATCAAGCAAATACAACTGCAAGTGGAATAACCTTAGCAGGAAATTATGTATTCCGTTGGACTATTTCCAATGCCTCTTGTCCTCCTTCTATTTCAGAAATTACCATTACGAGAGCAAACGCACCAAGTCCTTCAATAGCGGGCACGGTTGCTCCAACATGTGCAGACAATGTTACAATGGCTGCTACTCCAGTAGTAGTAGGCTTAGGAACTTGGAGTGTTACAAATGCACCTTCTGGTAGTTCAGTTGCTTTTGTAAATCTGAATGACCCTACTACACAAGTGAATGGTCTTACAGTCGCAGGTAATTATGTATTCAAATGGACTACTACCAACGGTACTTGTCCTGCAAATGAAAGTACTGTAACGGTCATTCGCCAAGCAAACCCAAGCATTGCCAATGCAGGTGCGAATCAAAACATTTGTGCAGATGGGGCTACTTTAGCCGCAAATCTACCTTCTGTTGGTACAGGACAGTGGACAATTCAAAGCCAACCTGTAGGAGCAAATGCCATTTTTGCAAATGCAGCTCAATCTAATACAGGGGTGAATAACTTAACAGTAACAGGAAATTATGTGCTTCGTTGGACGATTAGCAATGGTTCTTGCCCTGCCTCTGTAGCAGATGTAATCATTACACGCAATACTGCACCAAGCATAGCTGATGCAGGAGGTCCTTATCCTTCAGTTTGTGGCAATACTACTACCTTAAATGCAGTAGTTCCAATCGTGGGTGTAGGTACTTGGACTGTGGTTTCTCAGCCTTCAGGAGCAACAGCAAGCTTTAGCAATGCTAACTTAGCAAATGCAACCGTGAATGGGTTGAGTATTGAAGGAATTTATACCTTTAAATGGACAGTATCTAGCGGAAATTGTCCTAGCTCTGAAAGTACTACGACAGTAATTCGTGAGTCTTCTCCAAGCACTTCTATTGCAGGCAATGACCAAACAATATGTGGTACAACCTCAACTTTATCAGGCAATGTACCAAGTGTAGGTGCAGGAACATGGACAAGCAGTGATGCGGGTGTAGCATTTAGCAATGCCAATTCAGCGACAAGTGGAGTAAGTAACTTATCAGTAGGCACAACAACCTTTACTTGGACGATAAG
>JBBRUH010000086.1:0-14460 GCA_038248005.1 Cytophagales bacterium
AGAAGTGAACCATAGGCCTTACTCATTGCATAAGGATTCTTTGGAAATATAATATCTGTTTCTTTTTTAGGGTATTCACATTCTCCGTAAACTTCATCTGTCGAAACATATAAGAGTTTCTTTAAGTTCGAGCAGTTTCTCGCTGCCTCAAAGATTGCCAGAGTAGCACGAGTATTTTTGTCTATAGTTTCTAGTGGGTTTTTAATAGAATAATCTACATCTGAAATAGCAGCAGCATGAATAATATAAGAGGGATTAATTTCTTCTATAAGTTTCTGGCAATCTTCTACATTCGCATTAATATACACAAAACTCCCATCAATTATCTCAGGATGAGAGCCTTCACTTTGATTATCGATCCCTATAACTTCATAACCTTTTTCAATAAAATATTCAGTTACATGAGAAAAAATAAATCCTAAATTTCCAGTAATCAAAACTTTAATATTTTTATTTAATTGATTTTTCATTTCCTTTTCTTAACAATCTTTTTAACTTTTGTTTCTTTAACTATAGGCTTAGGAATGTGTTCTACTACTTCAAACATTCCATTCTCATCATTTAAAACTACACTATCATTTTCTATCAATGGAACTCCTTCGAATAAATCTTCCATTTCTTTTTCAATATCGTCTGCCCACCCTACAAACTCCATTCCTGGCTTCTTGAGAGTTTCTGCTAGGTGTTTCTCTGGAATATCTAAAACTAATCCTGCTGGATTTTTAATATACGCATATTTAATTTTAATTTTTTTTTCCATAGCTTTTGGTTTAGTTTGTTTATAAGTTTCGACTTCTTTTTCTATTATAGAACACATTTTATCTTCGTCAAAATCTTTTGCACTATTTGTCTTTAACATATCATAGAATTTAACATCTAAGTGTTTGGCATCTGGGTCATACTTCTCATATCTTAAAACTTTCTTTGCCCTATCTTCTGGTTTCATTAATCCATAGTGCTTTAAAGTAAAAGGAGCAAATCTATGATAGTGATAAGCCCATTCTGGAGCTAGTCCACAGTGGACCGGCTTCTGTTTGAACTTAGTTTCTCCATTCCATCTCCACATCCGGACATTCCAGAAACATGATTCTACTTTATAGTGCTGTTCATCATTCCATAAATCAACAATAAATACTTGATAAGCATCTAGTGGAGCAGTTTCTATCCATTCCTTAGTTAAATGAGTGCAAAATACTTCATCCATATCCAAGCAAACGAGCATATCACCATTATTAACAAGTTTACTAACATGATTCTCTATAAAATCTTGCTTAATCTTCCATTGGAGCAATCCCCATTCTCTATTGTCCTCTACAAGTTTAAATCCGAACTCTTTTATCAAATCTCTTTCATCTTTAGTAACATTATTCCCTAAAATTAGTACAGAATCACATAGACGTTTAAATTCCTCAAGCGTTTTTCTCATATATCGCTTGGATTCTCCACCTCCACAGATTCCGTATCCCAAAATCATCTTAGTATTGGCTTAAAAATGCCTTAAAAGCATCATTAACCCTAGTATTATTAGCAATAATGTCTTCCATTTGCTTGATTTTTAGGTTAATCTTGGCTAACTCCTCAGTAGTTGCTTCTTCTGGAGCATTATCCTTCTGCCAAGTATAGAAATCTATCATTATCTCAGCATTTATAATTTCTTTTGCTCCTGCTGCTAATATTCCCTTGATTGCTTTCTTTTTTTTACTTTGAAACATATAATTTTTTACTTTTAGCTTTTAATTTTGGCATCCTCTGGACCTTTGGAAGATAGCCTAACTTTCTCGACTTATCAAACTCTATATCTAAAAACTCACTAATCTTTTTCTCAGTTTCAGGATTTACGACCTCTATCATTTGATCTAATTCTCCTGAATCTAATATTGCTTGATACTTTGCTTTGTCTATCTCTATGTCATTTACTTTCCAAACTTTTTTATAAGTTTGTTTATTAGACCATGTAAATGGATTCCACCATTTAATATTTGCTGGAATAAAAATATCATGCAATCTAGCATCCTCTATAGCCTTAACTATAATCTCTCTTGAAATAGGAGAAGACGGCACTTTCATTGTCACTTCATCCAATAATTCCTTTGGAATAAGCTTATTTATACGTTCTATCTCTTTTAAGTGTTTCTTTTTCATATTATAATCCACTCATTTTATTTAATATCTTAGACCTTTCTTCTTTACTTGCTCCAGGAGTTATAATATCTTGATTGCCTGGAAATTGCTTATTACCACTATCTATAGCATCTTGTAACTCAGCATCAAAGGCAGTTTTAGCTACATTCTTAGTCATATTAGAATATTCTTCATTTAAAATATCTAATTTTTCGTCATAACCTTGAATAATTGCCTTTACCTTGATAACTTTAGGGTCTTCTACATCCAATAATTCTTCAAAAACAAACTTTTCTTCATTTTTTCTATATTTATTCACTTCTTTTTCAACCTCTATAATTTTTTCGTGAATTTCTCTAGCTTTACTCTTTGATTCATTAATAATCTTGGCATAAGTAGAGCCATCAGATACTCCAATTATCTTAAAGTCGTGTCTTGCCCAAGTAGAACGGTTAGTGAGAGTCTTCCATGCTTCTTCTTCCTCACAAGCGAAAACAAACTTATCACCAGTACGTTCAATAAACCACGTCTTTTTAGGTTGTGTCATTCTAGTCACCATAGCCGGTGACAAATCACTATTTTTTGTTTCTTCTATTTTTTCATCCATAGTTTTATTCATTCCTCTCTTTGCCCATTACTCGGTTTATCTTTCTCGGAGAGGAGTGAAGACAAACACCATAACGAGCAAATGAATATTAATTTATAACATTCTCTCTAGGCTAAGAAGTCTTAGCTGTTGAGTTTGCATTCAATACTACTGCAGCAGGCTCACGTAGGACTGCTACACCGTAGATTGCATCTACAACTGTTAGCATACCTAAGTTCTGAAGTAAGTAGTCAGCTTGAACACGGAATCTTCCACCTCCGTTCATACTTCCACCCATTCCTGGAGTTTGGAAAGCAAAACCGAAGGCACTCTTGTGAGCAAATAGATTTCTGAATGTTTGTAAACCAGAAACGATATTTGTAGTCACATAGACTGGTTGGTCATATAACATACCACGTAGTCCACGAGTCGCATCACCTATACCGAAGTTTCCAGTACGGATAAAGTTTAGATTGGAAGCATACTGAGAGTAGTATTTTACAATACCACCTAGTTGAGTCCAAAATACGAACGGATGAACAAAGAAAGCTGTTTCTGAAAGGTCATAGTTCAAAGTATCAAGTACGTTGATAGCATCTCTTACTTCGGCGTCTGATAATACAGTAACAGTATCTCCTACTACGTTTGTAGATAGAGATGACCATAAAGCTGCTAAAGAACCTTCAACTGCGACTGTAAGAACATTTTTAGCTTCACGTGCATATTTCTCGTTTAGATTGTAGAAACGTGCAAGTTGCTTCATTGTCTTGTCACCGATTATCCAAGCAACATAGATATGAGTGTCTACATCTAAGTAAACATCAACCTGTGCTGGAGATTGGTCTACTACACCATTACCTTCTGTTGACTGAGTTGAAGCAGTAAACACATTAGTGTAGATATTTGGAACGTGAATACGATCACCACCTTCTGTAGCGAACTCAGTTAAATCAGTAAAGAAGTTCATAAGAACTGCTTTAGGGAAATTTGGTTCGTTAACGATTGGTGACCATATTTCAGGAGTCATAGCTGCAACGTCTGCTGCAGTATATGCTGATGTTGGGTTTCCGAAAGGCATATCGTTACTATTAATTATTATTTATTTTAATTAATAGAATTAATAAGACTCGTTCAAATTTTCAAAGATTATTTTTTATTAGCGAGAATAGCTTTCTGCTTAGCTGCGAAGTTCGTTTGCTTCTCATCAGATTTCAAATCATCCCATTTCTTTCCTTCTACTTCAAAAGTAGATGCTCCAGAACCTTGAGATAAATTGTTCTTGAGATTGTTCGAAGTTCGTAGATGTTCTAATCCTCCTTTAACAAAAGGATTTTCTAGAGTTTTCGCAGTAGGCTTACCATTAGCAAATTTGAAAACCAAATCTGTTTCGGCAGGAGATAGGCTATTATTATAACCAAAATCTCTCTTTGCATTTGATATTTCTATCGCTTGCAATCTACTATTTAAAGGATCATCCTTAGACTTGTCTGAATCTTTCGAATAAGTCTTAGTTTGTTTAGACTCATGACGTTTACCAGCAAATCTATTATTAATCTGACTATCGATTCCCTTTCGAAAATCTAATAAATCTTTCTTAGTAACAGGCTTATCTAAGTCTTCGTCTTCTTCTAAACTTTCTTCCTCCTCCTCTAAGTTGAGGTCATCTCCTTCTTCTTTTTCCAAGTCGATAGGATTGTCGACTGTTTTGTCTTCGTCTTCTTGTGACATAAGATATTCGCTAGATTACATGGACTAGCTCCAGATTATTTTTAACATGTTTTTAGGGAGGTTACGTGTCCTCACAAATATTATACCACAATTAACTCCAGTCATCCAAGTCTTCTGTGTCTTTAAAGTTTCTTCCAGGAGTTTTTTCCATTGAGGAAATTAATTTATTTATTATTTTTGTAGTGATTGCTCTACCTTTTACCTCTGCACCATAATCAGAACCCTCAGCAATATTGGAAGTCTTGTCTATGTCTGCTCTCATCTTTTTTAATAGATGAATAAATTCTCTACCACTTCCAGATAATCCTATCTTTTCTAAAAGTTGTTTTTCTTGTGTTGAAAATTCAAACATAATTATTGAGCATTAGCAGGTAATAATTGTGGACCTACTGGAGCAGCAGAAGGAGCTTGTGGGGCTTTAGGAGCAGAAGCACTACCCATAATAGCATCTAGATTTTTCCCTTTCTTGGCAAATATAGCCTTTAGAACTTTCTCAGCTCTTGGGTCACCTCTTTGATCTAGTCTATCCCATATTGTAGTTAGAGTTTCAATATCTGCACCAATTGGTTCGTTAATATTCAATCTCATATTACAATGGATTTCTTTATAAAAGTTTTCAGGGATGGTCCAGAATATATAAGGACTCTTTCTTAATTCTTTTTCTACTTCCCTCATAACATATTCTTCGGATACATAGTTTCTTTTCATCCATTCTTCTGAGAGAATTGCATTTTTATGTACCTTAACCATGCCTGCAAGAGCTTCCTCGTATTGATCATCTGATATTGTATATCTTAGTTCATGTTCATCACTCATATCTTCTTGGAATATAGGAATCAATTGATTAAAGAATGATCTCTTTAAGAAGTTTGAGAGTGTGTCTTGTTTACGTTTGAAGTATTTTGATACTGCATTTTCTAGTATTGCTCCAAGTCTGAATGGAGTACCAGATGCAAAAGCTTCACCAGATGCTGCTTCAAATGAGAATGATATTTGTTGAGAGTTTTCTTTTGTAGAATTTTCATCAGCAGTAAAATCTCCTAAGTGTTGAGTTTGAGTATTAACTGGAGTAACTGTACCATTTGGTTTTACTTTTAGAACTTCACCATCCTTAACTTCCATCATTAAGTTGCGAGCAACATCATCATCTGAAGATTGGAATATCTTTTTAGCTGCCCACATAAGTGAACGTCTACGTAGATTAGCAGTAAGGTTTCTTGCTATTTGATTTTGTAATTGCTTTTCGACTTCTCCTTCACCAAGCCATCTTCCATCAATCTTTTTGTAGTGTGCTTCTTCTAGTGGAAATTCTCCAGGAGTATCAACTATCTCTTCTATAAATAAAATCTTACCACCAACATCTTTACTTTCTTTTGTAAAAGTAGCTAAGTCAGGAGCCAATATTTGATAAGCACAAACCATATCATTCCAATCTTCATCACTAACTACTATTTTTTTAAATTCTTTTATTTTTGCACGAGGAATTAAAGACATCTGTTCAAATACATTATGAATTTTTTGTTTATCTACACCTTCTAGATTCCATTTAGGATATTTTTTCATCTTACTGTAACTCATTTCATTTTCAATGATTACGTATCCTCCATTTCTAGCTGCATCTTCTAAAGATTTTGCTCTTTGTGAATTTCTTATAGTTCTAAGTGGTACTCTTTCAACACTTTTCTTAACTTTTTTAACTACACAAGTTCCTTTTCTACAAAAATCATCTGTTAGTTCATCAATAGTATCATCATATGAATTTTCATCACTATATTCTTTAAATTTTTTATCCATGAAGAAAACTGCCCATGAATAATTTCCACTAGTCGGTTCTAAAATATAATTTGATGTATTTACCCCTACTTGATTTATAGAAACATCAGCATGAAAGTTTACAATATTTAAATATGTTTTTGTTTTTCCTTCAGCATCTTTTGGACCATTCCTGTATCTAGATGCACAAGCTAGATCTACTGCTTCAAGTGTCATCCTTTGAGAGTAATAATATCCTCCATCTAATCCTCTTTTGTTTTGATCTGAAAACGAATCTTTTACAGATGGTTTTCCGACTAAGTAAACTCCATTATTATAATAATCATTTAAGTTCTCTTTAAGTTTTGAAAATAAGTTAAAAGTTTTATCCATAGGTATATTATATAATTTAATCGTAATCACTGTCAATGATATTTGAGCCATTTCTATTTTTATTTACTAACAGTTTTTCTATGGCATTTGGGAGTGTGTGACTTGGAGTTGGTTTTGCTCTCTTATCAATTCCATTTATAACTGAGAAAGCATGTTCAGCAAGCACCCAGGAATCTGCAAAATCGTCATGTGCATCATCTCCATTTGGATGGGATACTACTATAATTTCACCAACTATTTTCTTTTGAAGTTCAATCATTTCATTCCAGAAGAACTTAGCTTCATCTGATACATATTCTCCCCCCTCTATTATCTGAGGGATAGCAGTTAGTTGTCCCTTAATTACAGCATTTAAATTAGAATACATAATATCCTTAGACATTCTAGAGAATTTAACTCTTTCTAGATAAAATCGGCTATTTCTTTCAAACCAATCAGGCATAAAGTCACCTGCTCCAGTCGAGTCTATTGATACACATTTCATTCCTCCGGTAACAGAAGGGTTTCTATCCTTTAAAATAGTTAAGACAGTCTTATCATGCTGTTTTGCTATGTCTATACCAGCGTATAAGGAGTGTCTAGGATACTTCTTGACTACTGACTCAAGTGCTGAATTTAATATCTCGCATTGGTCAATGTAGTTCGTTCCAGTGAGGTACATCCAATAAACAATCTCTCTTTTAGCAGTTTCATTTAATACAAGTTTATTCAACTCGTCTTCAGTACAGAATGATAAAATAGAAGATGCAAATAGATCTTCTTCACTCATAGGATATTCACGTCTGAACATATCCATATCAACGAACTCTGACCTAATCAAAGCAATTTCTTCTTCTGAATATAATTCATTTGCTCCATAAAATCTATTCACAAAACGAGATAACTTCATCTTTGCATTCTGCCACATCTTATGTTGATAAGTTCCTCTACCATTCTCAGTAGATTCACAGAATATCCAACCAGATGAAATATCAACCTGTCGCATTGTTCCTTCAATAATTTCTTTAGCAGTCATTTTCTCAGTATCCGGATAATAAGCAATCTCAGAGAATAGAATCTTCTGCAATACTCCTCCACGACCTCCAACCTTAGATGAAGCAGTACCACAGTAGAAGTGAGCATTGTTATGTCTAAATATTACTTCATTATTACTATCTACAGCAAAGAATTTTTTAGCAGCAATATCTAAAATGGCCGGCTTTTGTTTTATCTGGTCCTTAGTGTATCCAAGTTTTTTAAAAGCGAAGAAGGATAAAGCATAAATTCGGTAACGTCTTTTGAATGTATCAGTAGCATCATCCTTGTAAGAAAGGACACAAGTTTCAGTTGGGTTATCATTACGAATATCATCAGCACAAAAAATAGCTAGTATCAGAGAAGAAAATCCCTCACGTCTGGCCTTAAGTATATTCTCACGAACTGGAACAGTAATTCCTTTATTTTCTATATCATAATCATCACATAGGGCCTGATAATATTTAACTTGAACCTTGTTGAATATAAAAGGAACAAGCTCTCCGGTGTCTGCTCGATCGATTAGAAAATTCTCCTGAATAAAATCTTTATATCTCATTAAATTATTATACCATTATTTAGAATATCTTATTAATTATTTATCAACAGTTGTTCGTATTGTTCCCTTATCTTTTTACTTATGTTGATTTCATCTCTTGTTTTAATGTTTTTTGCGTAATAATAAGTTGCTGTTTTACCTTTGACTCTCCTTTCTCCTACATAATATGTTTTATACTTTATAACCTTTGTTGTTATTATTATTGTTCCACTTAGTAAATCTTCAATTGTTGTGTTTAATAAGCTCATATAAATTTATCTCTATCCTCCTCCATTTTTTTCTTCCAATCGACCATATCATAACTTCGGTGACACCCACTGCATATCCCAGTCCTCTCTTCTTGTATCATTCTATTATACATTTTCTTTTCTGCACTATTCTTTGCATCGTTTCGTTTTTCTTGAAGTTTGTTTATTTTAAATTGTGTATCTGTTGTGGTTATATCTTTTATTCGTTCCTCACTAGAGGGACATTAGTTGATAAGTTTTCCTTCTAAACTAACCATATAACTATTTTCTCCACAAGTAACAAATCCGACCATAGTTGTTACTTCTCCTGTTTTTTTATCTGTACCATATTTTATTTTGTGCTTTTTCTTACACTTAGGACAAATAGCAGTATCTCCAGCTAATGGTTTATTTTTTAATTCCTCATTTCCAAATGCAACATATGGTATTTCTTCTTTAATCTTCTCCACTTCCTCCCTCATCTCCCTTTTCACAAGTTCTATGATAGCAGGTATGGCTTTGCGACACTTTTCTAACATTATGTTTTGACCTATGTTTTTTGCATTAAGATATTCAACCTCATTCGGTTTTATTTCTTTCGGCAACATCTCCTCACATTTTTTTAATAGTTTGTCCATAATCCTTTATCCTCATTTAATATTACTAATATCCTTTCTTTTTGCTCTTCAGTTGGTAGATACATTATGTGTTTTCTACACTTATCACAATTAAAAGTTACACCCTCTAATTTTGGAAACTCACATCTTGGTTTACATTCAAATTGTTTATTCATATATCTTTATTCTTTTACGAGCTTATAAGTATATCCCTTGTCCGCTTTATCTTTTGTTAGACCAGTTTTTACTGTACCGTCTTTACCAATGACTAAGCACTTTGTCCCCTCTTGTCTAATTACTTTCCCGCCTAAAATGTCCTCTGTATATTGCAAAACTGTGTCAGGTAAAACAAATTCTGTATTCCAATTACCACCCGACATAGAAAACCCTATTCCGTCTATGGTAAGGCGAGATAATCTATCAAGTATGGTTTTTAAGTCTTTTGCTTCTTTAAGCTCGGCTGTAAGACTTTTATGTTTCTCAGCATATTCTTCTTTAAGCTCGGCTATTATTCTGTTGTGTGTTTTGTTTGTTTTCATATCTTTATTCTTCAATTAACTTATATCTCTTACCATCAATTATTTTAATATCTTCTTCTTGTTCATCTATTTCATCACACTTTGCTAGATATTCTTTCCACACTGGTTTTTTTATTTCTTCATATTCTTTCCACGCTTTATCTTTTTTTTCTTGTTTTGTCATATATTTATTTAAGCATTTTTTTAGCTCTTAAACTTATTTCAGCGACCTCTTCTGTGGTGTGTGTTTTCTTGAAATTACTCCATTCTTTTGCAGTCATTCCATAACGCTTTTCGTGAGAGTCTTTTTTTCTTTTATTTCTTTGTGTTTTGTATTTCATATATTTAATCCTCATTACAATTCCTACAAGAATTTGTTTTAGTAATAATAAACTCCCCGTGTTCTTCTTCATAATAACCTTGTGATATATATCCTGTGTCTTGACAAGTATCACAATCAAATTTTTCTATAACATTTTCTTTATTATTCATATTCTTTTAAATCTTCTTTAGGACTAAATTGTAAATCAATCTTTACGTTAGCGTAAGTTCCTTTAATCTTATAAGCCATATCTAATCCAGCCTTAACAGCTTGAGTATCTATCTGACCAGTTGGTATAATCTCTACTTCTCCAGTAGTCATATTGTTTTTTGTAATTACTTCTTCTTTGTTTAAAAGTGCTTTATGTTTTTCAATTAGTAATTTATCTGGTATAGAATCTGCTATTGACATTATAGCTTTCTGTATCTTTGCTTTTCTTAGCAATCTGTGTCCTTTGTTACCAGCTACATCTACACTCTTTATATTAGGATAAGCCTTTAAAACTGATCGAGTTCCGTTACCAGTTTTTACTATGGCTTTTACAAATACTTTATCTTGTTTTGTCAGTTTATCTTTCATAATTATTCGCTAATACCACAATCAATCTAACCACCATTTTGCTAAAGAATAAGGTATGAAACTTCCCTTGTTTTATATGGTCGAAATATAAAGTTCCAAAGCAGGTTGTTTAAGATGTCCTAAGTGGACTATCATTAGATTGGTGGCGATATAAATTAATAATTATAGATTCGACCTTTTAATATCTATATTATACTCCTTTCTTTTCTTAGTAGAAATTTTTTTATGCTTCTTTTCTAATGCAGTTGTATTAGTTTGTAACCTTCTGCAATCATCAGAGCAATATTTCCAGGATGGTAGCATACATCTCTTGTTACATTTTACATATCCACAGGTCTTATTCATTAGAATATCCAACTTTAGTACATCAGACCTAGACTAAATATTAATCCAGCGACCAAAAGGATTAAAAATACTTCAAATACTTTGCCTTCTTTCCTCATATCACTTTTTATCTTTTCTTCAATTTTGTTTGCTTGATTTTCCATAATTTAAATTTTTGCTAAACTAATAATATTTTTGACCAATTTCCTTGCGTATGCACCACTATCATATCTAACTCCATATCTATTTACTCCTTTCTTTTCTTTAATTTCTCCTCCATTGTAGATAAGTCCTATTTGATAATCTGTCTTACCTTGATCTAATAGATTTTGAACCTTTTTAGCAGTTACATATCTTTGATTAATAAGTGATGGCCTTGCTACATATCCTAAATACATTTTACTATGTCCTTCCCATGTAGCTGGCATATATTGCAGACATCCAATCTCTCCACTTCCTCCTATAATGCTACAGTCACCGTTTGTCCCCTCATTTAAGATAATCGCTTCAGTAACCTTTAAAGCGTGAGGGGTTATTTTAAAGACACTCCATCTATTCCACTAAGCAAAAGCTCCTCCTGTCTTATTGCTTCATATTCTGATTCAATGAGATCTAAAGCTTTTTTATTCCTATTAATCTCTATCTTCTTATTATTATCATTCACAACTTTTCTGGCTCTAAGGATTGTTCCTTTCTTGAAATTCTCCTCATCCATAATGCGTTGCAACTCGTTATCTACTTTCTTAACTATTTGGATTTGTTCTACAATGTTTTCAGTATTTAACTTACTCTCAATGTATCTAATTCCAAGTCCTATTATCACTAAAACTATTACTGCTAAAATTATTTTATATACCTTCATAAATATTATGTTAATTATAATTGGATCTGTTGGGAAACTTTCTAGGATAACTACAGTTTTCACCAGAATGTCCTATACTCATCTCCCTCACTCCTCCCTTAATTATACTCTATTTGAAAGTACTCTGTCAATAACTAACTGTGGATAACCCACCTCTTCTTATTTAACCTTATTTAGCCTTATTTAACCTTATTTAGCCTATATTTTCTTTGATATTCTCGGTTATATGTACGAAGTTTCTCTATATTTTTTTCTCGATATTTCTTATACCAGGCCCTATACTGTTTATTATTTTTAAATTGTGATTGATTAGGCATATTTAAAAAAGTGTTGTCTTAATTGGTAATCTATAACTCTTAAATCCAAAGTCATCTTTGAAGTCAGAAGTTTCTATTTTTATTCCTTGATTATTTACTAGATCCCAAATTCTTGCATGATACTGGCTTAAATACATAGTATGCAAAAAGTATTGTCCGGAGATCCATTCACCTCTATTATCCTCTAAAACTTTTAGAACCTTTTCACATTGTGTTGGTTTTTTAATTAGTTTTTCCATTTTCTTTTCTTTTATCTTCTAAAAATATACTTACATTTCTCATTGCTTTTCCTGCTAATACATAATAAATGGCATTTAATTTATCATTTTTTTCTAATTCATCAGCAGTTTTCTTTAATATATCTATAGCATCTTGGTATGTTTCCATAATTTTATTGTTTAAAACTATTAAGATAAGATTCTGTCTGTTCCTCTGAAGGAAAATCTATATAATCTAATTCCTTCAACTTAGGTGATTCCATAAGCATCATCATAAGTTGCTCGTGGACCTTTTTAACCTCAATTGTATTTAATTGAGTTGTACCATCTACATGGAACAACATTTTTGATACTGGTTTAAATAGATGCTCCTTTATTGCTTTCATATCCCATCTTAATTCATATGTTGGTTTAAGAACTATTTGCATGTAATACCCCTTTCCATTAAACTCATCTGCAAGTTTTCTGCAAAATAAATGAATGGACTTATTCTGTTTTTTTGTTCTTTTAGTTTCCATAAGATTATTATGCTAACTTCTAGAATGGTATATCGTTAGGATTAATTTCTTCTTCAGGATATTCAACTGTATCCATTGAATCATAATCAGACTTAGTTTCTTTCTTATCTTCTGATTTTGTTACTGGCTTACTAGATCCATCTACTGGCTTTGATCCAAATTGCACCATATCAGCGATAATTTCTGTACGATACTTCTTTGTATTAGTTGCTGTATCATCCCAGCTACGAGTTTCCATTCTTCCTTCAACTAATATCTGACTTCCCTTTTTTATGTATGTAGCAACATTCTCTGCTGTCTTACCCCATACTACTATATTATGATAATCAGTTTTCTCTTGGCGTACACCCTTTGCATCCTTATAAGTACGATTTGTTGCTATACTAAAAGTACAGACTTTATTCCCTGATGGTATTGCTTTTAATTCAGGATCTCTTGTAAGATTTCCTACTAATATTGCTTTGTTTAAATACATATATTTTTATATTTCTTCGTAAATAGCGACTATTTTTAATAATTGTACACGACTAGAATTTATTCTTTTGATTATAAAACTATTTCTAGTTTCCTCATTAATTATTTTAATTAAAATGTTAATAATTTTTCAATTTCACTTATCTCTCTTAATGTTTTTATCTCAACTTCTAAACATTCATTGATTTCATTCTGTATTGATTCCCTTGTAACTGTAAAGTAGAAGAAATCTTTTGGCATACGTGGATCATAAAATATAAAGTATAGTATCTCTAGGTCATTATTTACTACGAAATATTGAATCTTCTGATACTCATACTCACTTGGTATCTCTTTTGTTAGATATGCTTCGATGTGACTTGCTGAGTTCAAACATTTAACCTCACATGCTTCAGTTATCTTTTTACCTTCAACATATCCATCTGGAGATATAGCAATATCTGTATTATCTTCCCTAGACCAAATTACTAAATCTGTATTTACTTTCTTACCAGTCTTTTCTTCAAAAATAGCAATGGCATCAGTTTCAAGTCTGTGACCTCTATCCATAACATTCTCTCCATTTGCAGGAATTGCTATTTTTTCAGCAATAATCTCATAAAATCCTTTCTTTGGTTTAGTTCCTCTCTTAACTACTAAATCCTTTAAGCGAGTTCCGGTAACCTTACCCATTCTCCCATCTAACCACTCATCTTCTGAATTATACTTTTTGATTATCATATTCTTGGTTTTCTTTTACTGTTATTTCCAAGCGTTCAACTATCTCGCTTAGATTTTCGTCATTTAGATCTAACTTAGCTATATCTTTGACACTTGATTCGATTGATTCCTTAGTTGAAGTATCTTTCTTTAATGCTTTAAGTAGGAACATGATTTTTGACTTATCTGACTTAGCAGTCTTTTCTTTATTAACATCAACTGCATCAGTATCCTCATCTCCTGTTGAAATTCCAAGAGCATTACATAGAGAATATCTTTTAGCGAAAGTAAGAGCTGAAGCATATTTCTGTGGAGCTGACATATATCCCTCAGTATCAATAGGAATCATAAACTCACTTGACTGAGTATGGCCTAGAGCATGAGTAATTGTACATACTGCTGTAATAAATCCAGGAGCATTTTTAACTTCCCATGTATATGCTAATTTAAACTTACCTAGTGGATTTTGGATCTGCTTAACTATTGAATCAATAGGGGCAAACATATAACGAACTGACTGACCATCCTTGTTTAAAACTTTCTTTGTCTTTTCTATCACCGGACATTCACTTTGAAATCCTGATATAGCTGTAGTAAATGCTTCTTTAGCTTGTTCTGCTTTCACCCTCTCC
>JBBRUH010000087.1:0-14429 GCA_038248005.1 Cytophagales bacterium
ATAACCAGTATGTAACAGCTCTAATCAATAAAACTTCTAGGTTATCTGACAATTTTTGTGGAGCTTGAATAATTAAGGTTATTATAAAAATGTATCTGCTTGATAATAAGAAAGTTAGATATATTAAGGACACTAGTTCTATTGTTTATCACAAAAATTGTCATACAACCAACTTCTAATTCCTTGTATGGTTGTTAAAATTAGGATAAATAAAACTCTCCAAAATGCCATAAAACACCTGAGGGGTCATGCAAAAAACACTCTCTGCCCCAGTCATTATCACTAATAGGGGTGAGCCTGACATTGGCGTATTTCTCATCGAGTTTTAGTTCTTTTAATTCCTTCAAGTAGCGTTCTACATCATCTACTTCTAAGAATACCATCAAATTATCTACCCAATCTTTGATGTATGCTTTCTGCAGGTAAAACCCAAATTGCTCAATCTTAAAATAAGACAGTTTATCTGATAAAATGACTTCTTTAAATCCTAAATCATTATAAAAGTTTCTGGAAATATCAAAATCTTTTGCTCCGATGAAGGTTCTGATAGACTTGATGTAATGCTTCATGATTTTATAAAGTTATAATGTGCAAGCAATGAGTTATAAATGATGGTCTAAACTCGGTCAACCTATATTAGACATGGACAAGTTTATAACTCATCACTTAATAGATTTACATTGATTTTCTTTCCAAAAATGTGTATTCTTTACACTCCTATAAGTAGGATATACAAGGCTAAACATTAGCACAATGTATAAAGAATAATTTACTATCTTCTTTGGATACAATAAAAGAAAAACATCTAATATATAAAACCAAATCAGAAAAAACCCTGGCAACATCACAGCCATAAACCGCTCTAAATCAGAGTAATGCAAAGCACTTGGTTTTAAAATCAACAAGCCTCCTTCATATATCAGATGGGCAATGATGAGTAACAATATCCAGCGAGTAACCGATTTTTTACCCTTAATCAATACCCAAGCAATCACTCCCAAAATCAAGGATGCTAATAGTACTCTTACAATTTCTGGTACAGACAAAGGCAAAAACCAACTCCCTAGTTGTGCTGCACAAATCCCGATATTCTCTATGATTTCTTGAAGAAAAGTAAACAAAGAATCATGCTTGTAAGCATCTGTGTGCAAACTTTGCTTATACCAGCCAAGCCAAAGCACTACCCCAATGCTTAAAAGTAGTATCCATTTAAAATAAACTTGTGTATGTTTCAGCAAAATAAGTACTCCTAGCAATACCCCTATACTCCACCAAATGCCTGCATTGCGTTGCAATATAAGCAAGCCACACATCAAGAGTAAAAAGCAAAGTCCTCTAAAATCTAGCTTTTCATTATTAAAATGAAAATACAGAAATATAATAGATAACAAACACACAAACAAAGGCTCTGACCACAGAAAACTATGAATCAGTAAAAAGGGAGCACTCAGGCAAATACTCAAGCCAAAAATAAAACGAAGAAATACAGAAGAAATATAGCAAGCCCCTAAATAAAGCCAAATACTAAGGTTTGATACCAATAAAAATCCTTGAAAAAAAGGTATCCAAGCCAAGCGATTCTCCCCAAACCAAGACAAAACCCAAGGAAAAAAAGGAGGATAAGCCATAAAAGGGCTTCCGTCTGACATCGTAATCGCTCTGTGCTGTGCAAAATCTTCTGCAGCATTTAGGTATTGAAATGAATCAAAAGTAAGACTTATCCCACAAGCACAGGCATACTGATGAAGCCCAAGTGCTAGAAGTGGTAAGGCATAGTAAAAACTTTCAAGTAAGATGGATTTTTTTTGAAGTTTATTCACTTTTTTTGGAAATAAGAGTTTATTAGAAAGCATTTACTTTATGAATTCAGAAAAGAAACTAAGCCATATAGATTCTCAGGGAAACCCTCAAATGGTCAATATAAGCGAAAAAAAAGCTACACATCGGAAGGCACACGCACAAAGCCTAATGTATTTGCCCAAAGAGATTTTAGACTTGTTGCAAAATAATGAAATTTATACCAAAAAAGGAGCAGTATTCCAGACTGCTGTGATTGCAGGGGTAATGGGTGCAAAAAAAACAAGCGAATTAATCCCTTTTTGTCATCCTCTAGGCTTAGATGATTGCCAAATCAATATCACTATCAATGAACTCAAGCAAGTAGTGATAGACTGCCGAGTAGAACTCACTGCCAAGACAGGAGTAGAAATGGAAGCCCTCACGGGTGTAACTATAGCGGCACTGACCGTGTATGATATGTGTAAAGCCCTTTCGCAAGACATCCAAATCCTAAGCTCTCAACTAATGGAAAAGACAGGTGGGAAAAAAGATTTTAAGAGGGAGTAATAACTTATCACTAATAAGTGATGAGTGATAAGTTATTCCATTAAAACACTGATAATCAGTTTTTTAATGGAATATCAAAATGCAAACTAATTTTGACCATCTACTTATCTTCCTTAATTTTAAATATCCATTTTGCTATCATCATAAAAAGACTTAATTTTCATCTTTGTAATATGAAGGAAGAGTAAGAACCACATGGAAGAGCAAAAAAATATTCATGAGATACTAAAACAGTACTGGGGCTATGAGCAGTTTCGGACTTTACAACAAGACATCATAGAGTCTGTGCTTGTAGGGCAAGATACGCTTGCACTTTTGCCTACAGGCGGAGGTAAGTCAGTTTGTTTTCAAGTGCCTGCCTTGGCTCTTTCGGGGCTTTGTGTGGTGGTTTCTCCTTTGATTGCACTCATGAAAGACCAAGTGGAACAACTTCAAAGTAGAAATATCCCTGCTTGGGCAATCTATTCGGGGATGAAAAAGTCATTGATAGACAGGTATTTAGATGAAGCCATTGAGGGCAAGGTAAAGTTTTTGTATGTTTCTCCAGAGCGATTAAAGACAGAGTTATTCTTGGTGCGTGCTGCCCAGATGGACATTAGCCTTTTGGCTATAGATGAAGCACATTGTATCTCTCAGTGGGGTTATGATTTTAGGCCTTCTTATCTTGAGATTGCTACTTTTAGAGAAACTATTCCCGAAGTACCAGTAATTGCATTGACGGCTACGGCTACGGAAACCGTCAAAGAAGACATCAAAAAACAATTACTTTTTAAAGAAAATCACCAAGTTTTTCAGAAGAGTTTTGCTAGAGATAATCTTTCTTACTCTGCCTTAGAAGAAGAAGATAAAAATAAAAAACTACTCAAAATCCTCAAAAATGTACCTGGCACTTCGGTAGTCTATGCCCGTAATCGGCGACAAACCCAAGAGATTGCTAATTTTTTACAGAAAAATAATATCTCCGCAGACTATTATCATGCAGGGCTAGACAATGATGTCCGAGCCAAGCGACAAGAGAATTGGATTCAAAACCAAACGAGGGTCATCGTAGCAACTAATGCCTTTGGTATGGGCATAGACAAACCTGATGTTCGCACGGTTATTCACATGGATTTGCCTGATACTTTAGAGGCTTATTATCAAGAAGCAGGACGGGCAGGGCGAGATGAAAAGAAGGCTTTTGCAGTAGCACTCTATCAAAGAGAAGATTTGGATGAACTCAAAAGAAGAGTAGAAGTTTCTTATCCAGCGGTAGAGTATATCCGAATCGTCTATCAGGCTTTGGCTAATCATTTTAACCTTGCCATCAATGCAGGTGAAATGCTTAGTTTTGATTTTGACTTGCAAGATTTTCAAAAGCAATTTAATTTAAAAGGAATCAAAACCTATTATGCTCTCAAAAAACTAGATGAAGCTGGGTTTATTCAACTAAATGAACCTTATTATAGTCCTTCACGGATTCTATTCAATCTTGAGTTTAGGGAGATGTATGAGTTTAAGCTTAAAAATCCTGGGGCAGAACCTATCCTGACCTTGCTTTCTAGGCTGAGAGGCGGAGACATTTTGCGTAATTTTTTCCCTATCTCAGAGCGTACACTTTCTGTATATCTCCAAAAACCCGTAGAAAATGTCCGCAAACAACTGGAAAGATTACAAGAACTCGGCGTAGTTATTTATGACAAGCAAAGTGGCAAACCACAAGTATTATTTTTGACTCCTCGCTATGATGTAAAGCACTTGCCTTTGGATATTAAAAGTATGGAAGCCCGTAAAAAACGTGATTTAGAGAAGGTAGAGTCTGTCATTCATTATATGACACATCAGCAACGCTGTCGCACTCAGATTTTATTAGAATATTTTGGGGAAATAAGTAATGAGACTTGTGGGGTATGTGATATTTGCATAGGCAAAAAAAGAAAACTTGCCTCTGAAGGAAATCAAGAAAAACAAGCTCAAAAAATTAAAGAACACCTAAAATTAGGTGCCATGGCAGTTTCTATACTCATCACCAAACTAAACCCAAGTGATGAAAAACAAACCTTACAACTTATTCGTGAGATGCTAGATAGCCAAGAACTCCAAAAAGAAGAAGATGGTCGCTTGACTTTAGGAAAAGTTTGATAAAATTTCTTATTGTACAAAATTAAGTGAAAGGCTTTGTATTTATTCTAGCTCTACTGGCTCAGATTGCTTTAAGACTTCTAAAAACTTTTCTGTAAACTCTATAAAATCTTCTATCTCTGTCTGTTGCAGAAGACATTGAGCTTTATAAATCAAAACTCTATTATTTTTCACTTCCATGTTAAGTCCCAAAAACAAGTGTTGCTCCAAAAACTGGACCACTACGGGGCTAAATACTTCTCTGATTTCCTTTTCTTTTTCTCCGTTGAGTAGGTAATTTTGTGAAAAAAGAGGAAAATCTGAAAAGTTAATATCTTCATAACCAATGCTTTGCCACATTCTATCCATTAGATATTCTTGCTGAAGGTTAAAATCAGGCAAGGGTAAATCCATCACGGTAAGCAAACAAACAGACATTTTATGGTTTCGATCGCTCATTCTTAATCCTCTTGACAAAAACACATCACAAAATTCAAAAGGGTTGCCATTCAAAAATTTCAAAAATTTATTTTCTCTGTACCTAATTTCATAACCTCTTGCAAATGCAAAGCCCTGCAAGACCACACCATCATAGGTTAGATTAGTCTCCAAAGTCGTATTATTGGTAGCGGCCACAGCTTGCAAATCTAGTTGCCGTTCATTGAGAAGGTTTTCTAGATTTTTAAAATACCTATTTCCTTTAGGCTTATCAGGATCATTCTTTTTAAGTGTAGCAAGTGGATGTTTAGAGGTAGGAGAATGATTCTTAAGTCCTTGTAACTCCATTCGTCCATCGTTGAGATTATGCCAATACGCAAATTGGTAAATCTGCTCTAAGAAACCATGCTCCACTACTTCACAAGCACTTAGGTCTATAATAATTCGCTCATTGTTCAGAAGTTTCTGTAAGCGATTCTGGATAGATAGATAATTGGTGCAAAGTGCTGCTCCATGAATGTCTATCTTTACTTTGCTTTTTCCTTTCATAGAGATTTCGATGGGAGCATATAGTAGCGACCATACAGAGTTACTCAAACTGCTATAAACTGCTAAGGCAAAGATAACTCCTCCCAATAGCCCTATCCAGATTCCTAAAAATAAAGTAAGTAAAAATGCTACTCCAAAAATCAAGAACTGCTCTTTTCCAGTTTCCCAAATGCCTTTGTATAGTTTAGGAGAATTCAACTGGTAAATGGCATAAATCAAAATCGCTACTAAGCTCACATGAGGAAGATACCTTAAAGTCCATAAGCCTAATGCCATAAAAGCAAGCAACATCAAACCTTGAAATACTCCAGACCAATAAGTACGTGCTTTTTGATTGATATTCAATGTGCTATTCTCTACCGTACTAATCATAGGAATCCCACCCAATAAACCACAGAGTAAATTACCAATACCGAGTACAACAAGTTCTCTATTCATAGATGATTTTCTACGCCACACATCCAAAATCTCTGTATCCCAGGTATTCAGTTGACTTTCTACACTACTAATCAATGCAATCAAAAAAGCATACTCTAATGAGCGAAGTGTAAATATCATGCTATAATCTGCTTGTATAAATAAATCTGACCAGGTTTGAGGCACATACATTAGATTAATACCTTTTTCGGGTAGGTTAAAATAAATACCAAAACCAATCCCTATCAACATCGCCCAAAAAACACCTGGTAGGTTTTTAGAAAATCTCTGTCCTAAGATAGAAGGTAAAAATAAAATTCCTAGAATGGTAAATCCGATAGCAAGTACTTTTGTATTTGCAGATAAAAAACGAGTCGGTAACTCTAATATTAGCCATAAACTAGGCAATACAAAATCTGTAACTCCACTTAATAGATATAACTGTTGCACAAATACGACAGCACTTATTCCTGAAATGACTCCATAGATGACAGGATTAGGAATCAGACTAAACCACTTACCTAGCCGTAGCATGCCCATCAATAACTGAATCGCTCCTGCTAAAACTAAAGTGGCAAGAGCATAATGTAATCCCGTGCTAGGAAAAGGACTTAATTCTAAAACAGCCCATCCCATCACTACTACAAGGCTGATACTTGGGCCTTTGATGCTCAAGGGTGAACCACTCAGAAAACTCACTACTACTCCCCCAATGATTGCCGTAATCAAACCTGATGAAACAGGAAAATTACTCGCCTGAGCTATAGCAAGGCTAATAGGTAAAGAAAACATAAAAACCCAAAGACCTGCATTGAGGTCTGTTTTCCAATGGTTTTTAAATGCTCGATAGTTTTTTTGAAAAAGTGAGAATACTCTCATGTCTAATGCTATTATTCTATGGTGTCAATCAATTTCTGTTGTTTTTTCTTTTAAATGGCTTTTATGAGGTTCTGATATCCTTATTTTATTTCCCCGCTTTTGACCTTTTTAATAAAGTCTAAACTTACTTCAAAAAGACCAGCTATGTCTTCTAAGGTAAGTTTATTTTGAAGAATGGCTTTTTGGATGCCTTTAATTGTAATTTTAAATTCGCCTTCAAGTTTACCTTCTTGGTACAAGGCATCTTTTTCTATATCATAGACTAAACCCATATTTTTTAACTGTTTATTGGTGAGAATAGTCAAATCTCTTAAGCGAGAAAAAACTAGAATTTGTTTAATGTATTTTTCTAAGACAATAGAGTCCTGACTTATCTTCTGTAAACTACTGATGATTTTAGCCAAGACACTACTTGCTTCTTCTTCATTAAAGTTACACAAAATTGACAAAATAATCTCTTCTGGAACATCAGAATTAACAAAGTTTGTGTAGGAAACTTTCCTCAAATTTAACAGTTCAAATCCTGTGAAGGTTTCAATTTTCAGTAAGTTGAGTACGCATATTCATTTCTGCCTCTCCTAAGTATATCACAAACTGCCCTATAGGAATTTTGTGTTTTTTTGTAGAATAGCGTGATATTCTTGCATTCTAAAAACCATATCTCGCTCATTATCAGTCTGAAACTCCAAATGTGAGATAGACTGCTCTCCATCTTGATTGTAAATTAATCTCAAAAAAACAGCTTCCCTCTCTAAGGTAGTTTGGAGTTTGTCTTTGAACTCTTCACTTTTAGTGATTTTGATACCTAGGTATTTTTCACTTAACGTAATAAAAAAATTACCAATATTTTCTTTAAGTATTTTATCGTATTGCTTACTCATGATTTTATAGATAAACCCTTATTCAGAAGTATTAAGCCCCGATTTTAATACACTTCTGAGACAAATCTATTCTATAAATCACCAATAAAGTAGTAAAAGATATAATTCTTTTAAATTTTTAAACAATTGACGTATCTTTGTGCTACAAATTTACTCTAAATTCAAAATATTATGGCTTACAAGAAAATAGTTGAGTTACTTGGCAAAGATGCTGACTACTTACTCTCTCACAAAAGCAAGACAGTAAACAAAGATTCTTTACACCTTCCTAACCCCGAATCTATCAATGAGGTTTTTATGCCTAGCAACCGTAACTCTCAGGTGCTACGTAGCCTTGGGCAGCTGTTGGGTTCTGGTAGATTGGCTAATACAGGATATGTATCTATCTTGCCTATTGACCAAGGCATAGAACATGCGGCTGGAGCTTCTTTTGCAAAAAACCCCATTTACTTTGATCCAGAAAACATCATCAAACTTGCCATAGAAGGAGGTTGCAATGCTGTAGCTACTACTTTTGGAAACTTGGCAATGATGTCTCGTAAATATGCTCATAAAATACCTTTTATAGTAAAGATTAACCACAACGAGCTACTTACTTACCCCAACAAAGCCGACCAAATTATGTATGGCTCCGTGCAAGAGGCTTGGAACTTAGGGGCTGTAGCTGTAGGAGCAACTATCTACTTTGGCTCAGAAGAATCCTCTCGCCAAATTATGGAAGTAGCAGAAGCTTTTGAAGAAGCACATGCTCTAGGAATGGCTACTATCTTGTGGTGCTATACTCGTAATGATGCCTTCAAAAAAGATGGCGTAGATTATCACGTTTCTGCTGACCTTACTGGGCAAGCAAATCACTTGGGAGTTACTATCCAAGCTGATATCATCAAACAAAAACTACCTGAAAACAATGGCGGATACAAAGCCCTTAACACTGGTGGATCAAGTTATGGTAAATTAGATGAAAGAATCTATACAGAACTTTCTAGTGATCACCCTATTGATCTTTGTCGTTATCAAGTAATTAACTGTTATATGGGACGTGCAGGTCTGATTAACTCTGGTGGAGCATCGTCTGGAGAGTCTGATTTGGCAGAGGCAATACGCACAGCAGTTATCAACAAACGTGCGGGTGGTATGGGGTTGATTTCAGGTCGTAAGGCTTTCCAAAGACCTATGAAAGAAGGTGCAGCACTCTTGCAAGCTATTCAAGATGTATATCTATCACCAGAAATTGATATCGCTTAATAAAATTTATAAACTAATAAATGCCTACTGCTTTTAGATGAGCAGTAGGCTTGCTTAATTTGGAGGAGATGGCCTGGTTTAATAGAAAAGAAAAAGGAATTAATACGCCTACTGAGGATAAAAAAGAAACCCCTGATGGGCTTTGGTATAAATGCCCCGAATGTAAAAATGTAATGCCTACTCGTGAGCATAAACATAATAGCTATACTTGTGCTTCTTGTAGTCATCATGAGCGAATAGGTGCACAGGAGTACTTTGAGATGCTTTTTGATAACTGTCAGTTTACAGAACTTAATGCTAATCTAAAATCTGCTGATCCATTGGGTTTTTATGATTCTAAACCTTACCCTCAGCGAATCAAAGAAGCTCAAGAAAAATCAGGTCTTATGGATGCCGTTCGTAGTGCTTATGGTAAGATGAATAACATTGATTTGACTGTTGCATGTATGGATTTTGGATTTGTCGGGGGTTCTATGGGATCGGTAGTAGGTGAGAAAATAGCTCGTGCTATAGACCATGCAATCCAAAACAAGACTCCCTTTTTGATGATTTCTCGCTCAGGTGGAGCCCGTATGCAAGAGGCTGGTTTTTCGCTCATGCAAATGGCTAAGACCTCAGCAAAACTTGCTCTGCTAAGTCAGGCAAAATTGCCTTATATTTCAGTCATGACTGACCCTACTACAGGTGGTGTATCGGCTTCCTTTGCGATGTTGGGTGATTTCAATGTCTCTGAGCCAAAGGCTTTGATAGGTTTTGCAGGGCCACGTATCATCCGTGAAACCATTGGTAAAGACTTACCAAAGGGTTTTCAGACAGCTGAATATTTATTGGAACATGGCTTTTTAGATTTTATCATAGACCGAAAAGATATGAAGGGAAAGTTTACTACTTTACTTTCTATGCTTTTACAAGAAGAAAATAAATTTATCACACACTAGATAAATGCTCATATTATCAAAGCACAAGACTGATTGGTTTTGTGCTTTTTTATACGCAAAACCTCTCATAAAACAGAAAAAAATGTGTGAATCCATCTCATCCATTCCTTTATCCAACAAAACACACTTTCTGTCGTATAAAATATTAATACAAAATTTAACAGGATTTTATAAAATGAAACAAATATCATTTATAGTTGCCATCATCATCACCTTATCTATATTTGGTTTTACTTATCAATTTCCTACTGATAAAGAAGAAATCAAATGGGAAACTGATTTTGATGCAGCTCTTAAAATTGCCAAGAAAGAAAACAAAGAAATATTTATACTCTTTACAGGTTCTGATTGGTGTTACTGGTGCAAAAAACTCGATGGAGAAGTTTTTAGTAAAGAAGATTTTACCAAGTATGCAAATGAAAACTTTGTGTGCTTAAAGTTAGATTTCCCAAGAAAGTCTAATCAAACCCAAGCTGAAAGAGAAAAAAATAGTGCCTTAGCACAACAATATGGCATTCAAGGATTTCCTACAGTACTGATTATGAGTAGTAGTAAAGAAGTATTGCATGAAACGGGTTATCAAAGTGGTGGTTCTAAAAATTATATAGAACAACTCAATAAAGTTCTCTCTAAATCAAAGTAACTGATTAGCCAATTATTTTTTATTAGCCAAATCATAGAACCCTAGCACACAGCCCGTGCTAGGTTTTTTTATGCTTTAAGTAGATAGTCAAAATTAGTTTGTACTTTAATCTTGTTATAAAGAACTGATTATCAAAATCTTACTAAAATAACTCATCACTCATTATTTATAACTCATCACTTATATCTCATTAATATACTGCACTTGCAGAGACGTCTCTCCAATTATCCAAATCTTGTTGCACACTTGCCAGCTTTACTTCTATACCTCCCAACACAATCTTGCCTAGCGGTAAACGCAAAGGTGGATTTTCGTGATTAGAAACCTCTATGATGATATTGGCAGCTTTTCCTGGATGTCCTTCTTGATGATTATGTACCACTTCTGTCAGTTTTTTTCTGAATGCACCTGCCGCAGCCTCATATTCCTTGATTTCATTGTGGGCTTGCATCAGTGAAGTACCTGCAAACTCAGTGCGAAATGGACCAGGCTCTACAATGGTCATCTTGATACCCAATGGTTTTATCTCATCGGCAAGTGCCTCACTAAAACCTTCTAAGGCGAATTTACTAGCATTATAAATCCCAAAACCTGCGGATGCCTTGATGCCAGAACCCGAAGAAATCTGAAAGATATGCCCAAAACCTTGTTTTCTGAAAGTTGGTAAAGCCATCTGAGTTACTTGCAAAGCCCCAAAAACATTGACTTCAAAAATAGCCCTTGCTTCTGCAAGACTTGCTTCCTCTATTGCCCCTACAAAACCTACTCCTGCATTATTGACCAATACATCTAATCTACCATATTTATCGGTGATTATCTCAAAGATTTTCTGCACTTCCTCTGTATTGGTTACGTCTGCAAGCAAGCCTAACCCTTTACCTTCATGCATTTTATTAAACTCTTCTACTTGGCTTTGTTTGCGAAAAGTACCTACCACAAAATCACCATGCGCCATCACTGTCTCAGCAAGTGCTTTGCCCAAACCACTAGAAATACCTGTAATCAACCAAATTCTTTTTTCCATCATCTTATTATTTTTTGAGTGGATTAAATTCTTTATTTGTTTTTACAAAGGTGGACAGTTTTTAATAAAATTTCCTGACACAAAACTTTTCAAATTTGATACTTTCGGATATGCTTTGCTTAAACTGATAAGGTGTCATGGCAGTTTCTTGTTTGAAAACCCGTGAAAAATAAGAAGGTTCTTCATATCCTAACTTAAAAGCTATTTCTGTGCTGGTTAAATTAGTAAAGGTAAGTAAGCGTTTTGCTTCCAAAATACTCCTTGCCCTAATGACCTCACTTACTTTTTTGCCTGTAATTTGTTTAGCGACTAGGTTAAGGTGATGTGTAGTCATGGCTAACTTTTCGGCATAAAAAGAAGCTGGTTGATTGAAGTCAAAATACTGGTCTAGCAATATTTTAAACCTCTTGAAGGTACGTAAGTAAATCTTATCAAATGGGGTTGGATTGGTTTGGTTTACACACCGTTGTATTTTAGCCAATAAGACATTTAAAAGAGATTGCAAAATACTCTGGGAAGAATCTTTTCTTTCTTTTTCTTGGGTCAATAGCTCAAAAACAGGTTTTAATTCTTGGGTATCTTCTTTGGAGAGATTCAAAAAAGGATTTGTATATAGATTATCCAAAAAGCTCAACTCAAACAATAAATCTTGATTCTGTTGATTGAGTAAGAAAAAATCTTCTGTAAACATAATCGTAAGCCCCTTTAAATCATGCCAAGCCTCAAACAAATGCAACTGATTGGGCGAAATAAAGAACAAAGTATTGTCTGAGATTTCATACTCTTGGTAATCTATAAATTGTTTGGTTTTACCTTTTTCAATCCACAGAATCTCATAAAAAGTATGTTTGTGTAAATCTTCTACTTCGGGTTCTTGCATCGTCTCGAAGTCTAAAATTTCAAATTGAGTAGAATTTTTGGGTTGGTTGATGAAATGACCGATGTGGTATTTTTTGAACATGTCTTATTGAAATTTAATGTATGATATGATGCCCATTGAAAGATAATTGAAACCTTATATTTGCCTAAATTTTTTGATTCAATTAAATGCCTTATAAATCCTTAATATAATATAAACACGAGAATTTGCGACTCATACGAAGTTTCCTTAACTTAGGTGTTAAGTTCATTTTTAAGGTTGTATGACAATTTTTGTGGTAAACAATAGAACTAGTGTCCTTAATATATCTAACTTTCTTATTATCAAGCAGATACATTTTTATAATAACCTTAATTATTCAAAAATCTACAAAAATTGTCAGATAACCATTTTTAATAAGTCTATTTCTACGTAAAAATATAAAAATCTTATGAGTTTTTTGAAAGCAGAGTGGCGAAAATTAGCAATCGCCAATTATGAAGTAGCCCCAGAGATTCTTAAGCCACTTCTTCCCTACCAAACTGAGCTAGATTACTGGAAAGGAAAAGCCTATGTGAGCCTTGTAGGTTTTAGGTTTTTAAACACGAGATTGCTAGGTTTGCCTATCCCCTTTCACCAAAATTTTGATGAGGTTAATCTTAGGTTTTATGTAAAATACAAGGAAGGAAATGAGTGGAAACGTGGGGTAGTTTTTGTCAAAGAGATAGTACCTAAGTTTATGATTTCTTGGGTGGCTAATACTATTTATGGTGAACATTATGTTACGCTTCCGATGCGACATCAGTGGGAAATAAGCCCCGAACAACTCATAGTGAATTACGAATGGAAGTTTCAAAAACAATGGAATAGATTTAAAGTCATCGCAAATTCACAAGCCATTGATATTAAACCCAACACCGAAGCCGATTTTATCACAGAACATTACTGGGGCTATACTCGCATTACTCCTCAAAAAACCTCTGAATATGAAGTAAGACACCCTACTTGGGAACAGTATCAAGTAACAGACTATGATATTCAGCTAGATTTCGGAGCGTTGTATGGACAAGTTTTTTCCTCACTCAATACCCAAAAACCTGATTCTGTAATGTTGGCAGAGGGTTCTGAGATTAGTGTAGAGCCTAAGAAAAAAGTATGATGATTTTAGACTTAATGACCAATAAAAAAAGCCTAAAACACTGAAAATCAGCATCTTAGACTTAGTAGAGAATACCTGAGTCGAACTGGTGACCTCTTGCATGCCATGCAAGCGCCCATTTTAGAAATATCTTTACCCGTCAAAGTAAGTGCATCTAAGGTTGCTCTTAGGCGTTCTTTGAGTTGAGTTTCAGCCTCTGCATTACAGCGGCAATCACGAGGAGAGGGCTTGTAACAGTACATCCCTAATTTATGACGTAGCAATTTACAAAAATGGCTCTTATTGTACCTATAAGAACCAGCTAAATCACTAAACTTGGCTAGTAATTGATTACTTGTAAAATGTTGTTGTACACTGACTTCTAATGTTATAAAATTGTTCAAATACAGCCTCTTGCACATAAAGGGGACGACCTGAGCGTTCATTAACCGTTGCTAGACTTTTTTTTCTCAGTAGGCACAGTTTTATTCCAAATAGATAGCCAATAATAAAGGGTATGCTCTGAGATGCCACTCAAATGGCAGGTTTTACTAATATCATGTTTCGGTAAAAAACATATTGATAATCAAAATTGAAAGTGTATTTTTCAGATATAAATAAAATTTTACTTTGTTTTTATCTAATTGCTTTTTTTAGAATGCTACATTAAGTATTATTACGATTTTATGGTTAAAGAGAGGTGCAAGCCAAGAAGCTTGCACCAGCTATTCACCTCGTTCAAGCGTCTTAGCTTGAACGGTATTTATTAGTTTAAGTTATTGAATATCAGATACTTAAATTCTTTTTATCAAGAGAATAGAAATTATTACCGAAATGTAAGGTATAAGTCATTTTTACTTTTTAAAATATGTAACTACTTAGGTCTGTTTACTACAATTTAGTATCTTTTTACATAACTATTTGAATAATTTAAGGTACTATATCTTTAAATTCAAGTTCTAAATATATCAT
>JBBRUH010000088.1:0-14408 GCA_038248005.1 Cytophagales bacterium
CGCCAATGTCAGGCTCACCCCTATTAGTGATAATGACTGGGGCAGAGAGTGTTTTTTGCATGACCCCTCAGGTGTTTTATGGCATTTTGGAGAGTTTTATTCATCCTAATTTTAACAACCATACAAGGAATTAGAAGTTTTATTGATTAGAGCTGTTACATACTGGTTATCAACACTTTACTTTTTTTATAACCATATATGTACATAGAAAACATAAGGAATTACTTACGAAAAGCTCATGTATTAGGTAGCAAAGCTTATCATTCTAAGATTCTCAAATAAAAAATTGATGTAAATCATTGAAAATCAAGAAGTAACAACTCTATTACTTATTTCAATTATGGCAGGAGTAATTCCGCTTGGGCTAGGAGGTCTCTTTGTTACTGGGTATCAAAGAAGGGTGAAAGCCATTGAAAATAAAGCAATCAAGAAATAATCAAAATCGCACGAGAAAGTAATGGAGAACTTAATGCAGTGCTACTTGCCGAACAAACGGGAATCAGCCTCAGCAATGCTAAAGCAAGAATTAATCATCTCTTTATTAGTGGTCTATTACGAAAAGATAATTCTGAAGTGAAAAAAGGTGAAACAAAATATTTTTTAAAAGATAATATTTTCAAGCACTCCAAATCCACTTCATATTTATCAGAAGAAATTACAGATGCTACTTTAATAAACTTAGCAATTAAAAATGAGGGAATCATCTCTCCTTCTTCAGTTTGTTTAAAACTTAATGTTTCCATCGATGCTGCCAAGCAAAAATTAGAAGAACTCCGTAAAAAGGAGGTCTTTATTACCGAAGTAAATGAAAATGGAGCATTAGTCTATAGACTTATTGATAGTGATTTGATTAAATAACCAGTCATCATTGAATATGATAAGCAAACATCAATCTTCCGAAATATCATAGGCTTTCTAATTATTCAAAAAGATTATTCTCATCAAAACGAAGGATATTAAAGTATAAGCAATTATTTTTGTACTAAGACGTTTGTTTTTTGATAAATAAGGGTAAAAACCTACAGAAAACGCATTTACTTAACTCTTGCATACATAAGAAATGACCCTCCCACATTTTATACACATTCATCTAAAACACTTTGCCTTATTGCTTTGTGTATTTGTTATCCATTTGCCTTCTATTATTGCCCAAGAAGCTTGCTTTGAAGTAGTACCTAATGTAGCTTGCAACCAAGCAGAGGTACAGGTAGTAGATTGCACAGTTGGTGCTGTAAATATATCTTATAAATACACAGAAACCGAGGGATTTGTCAATCGCACTACGAATACATATAATGCGCCAGGCACTTACACCATTACACAGCTAGCTCAGTTTAATGTAGGAGGAAGCACACAAGCCAAACTCACTACCAGAGAAGTTACTATCTTACCCACACCACTGCCCGAGTTCAGTGTGAGACTTTGCAGTAATAGAGCTGTTTCGGTAAATATCACAGATACCAGCTACCCACAATATTTTATCAATTGGGGAGATGGTAGCCCCTTACAATCTGTTTCTGCTAACAGTAGCTTGACAATACATACCTATCTTTTGGGTGGAACTTACTCTGTGAGTGTTACTGGTAATTATATACCTGGTAATTGTGGTGGCACTAATGCAGTAGTGATTAGCCCAATCAACATCCTTAGCCTTCCACAAATCTCTCAGATTATCACTCAAGTCAGTAATGCAACCAATGGAGAGGTCGAGATTCGCTTTGAAGCGGATAGTAATTTTCGTTATGAGTTTTATCTTGAGAATAGTACTTCTCCTCTTGCTACCGTAGAAAACACACAAGGGCTTACTAGCAAAACCATTACTGGACTAAATACCAATGGTCAAAGTCCTTGTTTTAATATCAGCACCTTTGATGTCTGCGGTAACTCTCTCAGAAGTGAAGCGATTTACTGTGCTTTAAGCCTTAACGCGAGTGCAGAGGATAGTCAGAATCGAGTTCAATGGACTTCTTACCCAAGTTTGAGTAATCTGCCCTCAGAAACATTTTTGCGTTATATTTTATACCGAAATGACCAACCCATCCAAGTTTTTACCAACCAAAATGCTAATAGTTTTATAGACACCGAAATAAACTGTAATATAGAGTATTGCTATAGAATAGAAGCTAGTTTCAGTGCTGCTACCTTGCAGTTCACCTCCAACAGTAACTTAGATTGTGTAAATGCTTTTTCTAGCCAACCACCTCAGCCTATCAGCAGACTCAATGCCACTGTAGAAGGAAATCGCAGTATTCGTCTTTTTTGGGATATTCCCCAAGATGAGCGGATTAGAGAGTATAGAATCAGTCGCTCAGGTGCAGAGTTTATCAGTCTAACCAGTGAGTCAGAAGCCATTGATACTGATTTGGTACTGAATAAAAGATATTGCTATGAGATATTTTATATCAATGATTGCGGCATCTCTTCTCCTATCTCTGGCTTTGCTTGTCCCGTATTTTTGCAGGCTATCTCACCAGAGGCGGGTGTAGTAAGACTTAACTGGAGTACTTATCAAAATTCTAACAATAGCTTTGAATATTATGCAGTGGAAAAACTAGATGAAAATAACGAAGTTTATGATGAAATCATACTTAACAACGTAATCACTAATCAGTATCAAGACCCTGATGCTAAGACAGACCGTCAGGTATTACGCTACCGAATCCGCACGGTGATAGAAGAAGCTGGTGGGTTAGTGAGTTATTCTAATATAGTAGAAGTAGCACAAAATTTTCGCATCTTTTTTCCAAATGCCTTCACCCCTAATGAAGATGGAAAGAATGACTCTTTTATCCCAAAAGGTTTATTTATTAATCAGTTTAAGATGCAGATTTATGGGCAGAATGGAGAGTTACTTTTTAAGGGGGAAAGCCTCGAAGAAAGCTGGGATGGCACTTATAAAGGACAGTTAATGCCTTCTGGAGTCTATGTGTATTTAGTAGAATTAGAAGATTTTACGGGTCAAAAGTTTACTAAAAGAGGCACATTCAATTTAATTCGTTAATCTAACTTTTTTTTTACTAAATTTGTAAAAACTCTAAAATTATGTTTGATATAAAAAATTTAATGGGTAAGGTTAAGGAAATGCAGGTAAAAATGCAGGAAGCCCAAGAAAACCTTAGTGGAATTCACGCATCTTCAGAATCTGGTGCAGGCATGGTCAAAGCTACCGTCAATGGCAAAAAACAAGTCGTGTCTATTGAAATAGATAAAGACCTCATCAAGCCAGAAGACCGTGAAATGATGCAAGACCTCATCGTAGCTGCCATTAATAAAGCACTTATTGAAGTAGATGCACTAGCCAAAGAAGAAGTAAAAAAATCAACTGAAGGTTTTCTGCCTCCAGGTTTTGATTTGAATGGATTGGCGTAAAATTATAATCTGTTGAAAAAAATCGCAGTTGTTATTCTAAATTATAATGGAAAGCATTATTTAGAAAAATTCTTACCCTCTGTATGTGCCTACAGCACTGAAGCAGAGGTGATTATTGTTGATAATGCTTCTACTGATGATTCAATAGCTTTCCTCAAAAACCAATATCCAGAGTTACGCATCATTCAGTTAAGTACGAATGAGGGTTTTAGTCGTGGCTACAATCTAGCTTTAGCACAAGTAAATTCGGAATATTACGTCTTGCTAAACTCTGATGTAGAAGTTACTCCTCATTGGCTTCAAGCCCCTATAGCTTTACTGGAGGAGCATCCTAATATAGGTGCTTGCCAACCCAAATTGAAAGCCTATCATGATAAAGAAGCATTTGAATATGCAGGAGCTGCTGGTGGCTTTATAGATTATTGGGGCTATCCCTTCTGTCGTGGTCGTCTTTTTTTGAGTATGGAAAAAGATGAAGGACAGTATGACCAAACTTCTTTTGTTTTCTGGGCAAGTGGTGCTTGCTTGTTTGTACGGGCAGATTTATACCATAAATTAGGAGGTTTGGAAGAAGATTTCTTTGCACACATGGAAGAGATTGATTTTTGCTGGCGACTCCAAAGCTTGGGGTACCAAGTAGCCTACACCCCCGATAGTGAAGTATATCATGTAGGAGGAGGCACACTCTCAGCAAGTAACCCACGTAAGACTTTCTTGAATTTTAGAAATAACCTAGCCATGCTTACCAAAAATCTTCCTGCTAAGCATTTATTTTTAGTACTTTCTATGAGGCTTGGTTTGGATATGTTGGCAACTTTTAAGTTTATGGTAGAGGGAGATTATAAAGATACACGAGCTGTTTTTAAAGCTTATTGGAACTTTTATATAAATTTTTTCCTTTGGCGTAAAAAAGGAAGGACTCAAAGAATAAACCAATTACCCAAATTAATCTGGCACAAAAGTTTACTATTTTACTATTATATCAAGAAAGTAAGAAAATTCCAGCAAATTCCTATTTATCCAGACTATTTAAAGCAAGCAGATACTACCTCAAAAACAGGCAAATAGCCTATAAATCCCACACACTAGGGCTTTTATGCCTTCTCCAATGCTTTCGAAGATTCATTAAAAAAGCAAGAGAAAGGTACAGTAAAACAGGAGAACCTAATGTAAGAAATGAAGCATAAATAAAAAAAAGACGAATACTACTCCCCGCAATTCCCATTTTTTCTCCCAAACGAGTACAAACACCAAAAGCTTGTTTCTCAAAAAAACCTTGTATTCTTTTCATAATTACCTTAAAATCTTATTGTAAATCACAAAATAGCTAATTTTTTTTTTACTTTACAAGAAATAAGTGTTAAACTTGCAGTAAATTTAAAAACTACTACGCAGGAATTAAACAAAATTATTAATCTCATGAGTTACAAAAAAAATATTCTTTTAGGAGTTGCAATTTTAACAATTGCCATTTTCACTTCTAGCTGCAAGAACCCTCTTGCAGAAATGGTTAAATTAGCTAAAGACCAAGAACTTACTGTGGATCCTAATCCACTTGAGTTACATGGTGGTGAGGTTGGTTTCACTATGTCAGCAAAGTTACCTGTCGCAATGATGAAGAAAGGCACTAAGTATAGCCTTGAAGTATCTTATGTAGGTACGGATGTTAGCAAAATTGCAGACGGTACACCAATGGAAGGCATTACTGGTGGTAAAGTAACCGTAGGTGCTATCGGTTTTGATGGTGATAAATACCAAGATCAAGCTGAAGATCCAAAAGTAAGTAAAGATTTTTCTTTTGCTTACGAAGATCAGTATGCTACTGGTGGATTGGTATTAAAAGGAATCGCTACTAAAATCAAAAATAACAAATCAAAAGAGTTTGGCCCTGTACCTATGAAAGTAGCAGATGGTCGCTTTGTGAAAGGTGTATCTCTTACTAGCTTATTATTGAAAAGCCCTGTAGATGGTGTAAACCCTACTACTGGTGAAAGCCCTTTTGCTTATGGTGCACACAACTTTGAAGGTCCTAAGGATGAATTCCTTACTATTCCTATTTTCTTTGAGCAAGGAAGTTCTGCAATTTCTCCTAGCACTGCTGATAACAAAGCTACAATGGATATGATGTCTGAGCTTTTCAAAGATACTGAAGTAGCTCCATTTAATGCTTCTGGTGTTAGTTCTCACTCACCAGAAGGTAGCGAAGCAATCAACACAGGTCTTGCTGATAGCCGTGCCAATGCACTTGAGGCTCAGTTTAGAAGAATGCTTGCTTTATTTAAGTATGATAAAGATAAAATAACTGAATTCAAATTTAACATTGAAAGAAATGCACTAGGACAAACTGTTCCTGAATTCCGTCAATTAGTTGATGCTAGTTCATTAACTCAAGAGCAAAAAGCTGAGGCTAAGGAAATCTTAGGACGTGATGGTGATTTTGTAGAAAACGCACAAGAACTACAAAACAAACCTTATTACAAGACTTTATTTGATGAAGTATTCCCTAAAATGCGTTATGCTAAGACTCAAGTGAAGAAGTCAGGTGCAGTAAAAGACCTTCCTGAGATGTCTGTAATGGTTAAGAAAATGCAAGCTGGTGAATTAGCTGCTGACCAACTTACTGAACAAGAGTTCTTATATGTAGCTGCTAACACTCCTGACCTAGATGAGCGTATGGCTATCTTAATGACTGCTGCTAAAAACTACCAAACTTGGAAAGTTCACAACAACATCGGTGCTACTCTTTTAGATGTCGCTCTGTTGAAAAATGATATGTCTAAAGTAGATCCTGCTATTGAGCAATTTACTGCTTCTATGGGCAAGCGTGAAACTGGCGAAGCTGCTTACAATATGGCAATGGCTTATGCTATGAAAAAAGACAATGCTAAAATGGAAGAATACCTTGCTAAGGCTGTACAATTAGGAAGTGATAATAATCCTCAAGTATCTAAGCTTATCGCAGGTGCTTCTGGTTATTTGAAATTCAAAGAAGCTAAGCGTTATAATGATGGCAAATACCAAGAAGCTGAAGACATCTTAAATGGTGCTGCTATGACTAATCCAAATATCTTTAACAAAGGTCTAGCTCAACTTCTTAACAGAAAATATGATCAAGCCATTACTAGCTTCTCTTCTGCCTTCCAGAAAAACAGCAAAGATGCAGTAAGCCAATATGCAATGGCAATTGCTTATGCTCGTAAAGGAGATGAAAGCAACATGTCTTCTGCTTTGAAAAAATCTTGCGAACTAAACAGCGATATGAAAGCTAAAGCATTAAAAGATGTAGAATTTGACAAATACAAAGGAAATAGCTCTTTCACAGATGCTATCAAATAAGTAAAATAAAAATTCTTTTTTAAGAAAAGCCCACTTTGATATAAGGTCAGAGTGGGCTTTTTTTGATAAAAAAATCTACTCTGACTTTTCAGTGCAAATATCTGATTATCAATATTCTATAAAAAATATTCTTATCAAATCTCCTACTTATCCCCTCTAACCCTTATTTTTGATTTGATTTGCTCATTTTGAATCCTTAGATTTACTGATTAAAAACAAACGAACAATAAAAACAATGCGAATAATACAATTTAGAGAAGCTTTGCGTGAAGCCCTTAACGAGGAAATGCGCCGAGACCCAGATGTTTTTTTGATGGGTGAAGAAGTAGCCGAATATAATGGTGCTTACAAAGTAAGCCAAGGAATGCTAGATGAATTTGGTCCAGAAAGAGTAATAGATACTCCCATTGCCGAGCTAGGCTTTGCAGGAGTAGGTGTGGGGGCTGCTATGAACGGCTTACGCCCTGTAATAGAGTTTATGACTTTTAATTTCTCTTTAGTCGCTATTGATCAGATTATCAACAGTGCTGCTAAAATACTCTCTATGTCTGGTGGGCAATATGGTGCTCCTATGGTATTTAGAGGCCCAACAGGAAATGCAGGACAACTCAGCCAACAACACTCCCAAAACTTTGAAAGCTGGTATGCTAACTGCCCAGGGCTTAAAGTAGTAGTTCCTTCAGATCCTTATGAAGCTAAGGGTTTGCTTAAGTCTTCCATCCGTGATAATGACCCTGTGATTTTTATGGAGTCAGAGCTTATGTATGGAGATAAAGGAGAGGTGCCAGAAGAAGAGTACCTGCTTGAACTAGGCAAGGCACACATCAAAAGAAGTGGTACAGATGTAACACTCGTTTCTTTTGGTAAAATTCTTAAAATAGCTACCGAAGTAGCAGATACACTAGCCAAAGATGGTATCTCCATAGAGATTATAGATTTACGCTCAGTCCGTCCTATTGATTATACTACCATAGTCGAATCTGTCAAAAAAACCAATAGACTCGTTATTTTAGAAGAAGCTTGGCCTTTAGGTTGTATTGCTGCTGAGATTACTTACCATGTGCAGCGTTTTGCATTTGATTACTTAGATGCTCCTATCAGAAGAGTAACCAATCAGGATGTGCATCTTCATTATGCACCAACTCTGATTGATGTTATCTTGCCTAATGCACAAAAAACAATAGAAGCTGTTAAATCAGTATTATACCGATAAGAATAGTAAAATTTTCCGTAACCATGGCTTATATCTTCACAAGCCACTGAGCAAAAGTTCAAATAAAAAAGACTTTCTAAGAAATATCTTAGAAAGTCTTTTTCTTTTTAGAAAATCTAAAAACCAATTTGAAATTCGGCATTTTATAAATCCTAAAATAGCTAAAGAGTGAGTAAGATTTAGAAAACTAATTTTTAGAAATATTATATCAGAAAAAATCAAATAGTTATTGTTTTATTTATAATTTAGAAAAAATAAATACTTTTTAAATTATGAATGCATCTACAAAAACAATTTTACATTTGGATGGCTTAGCACAAGCCGAGCTTATCCGCAAAAAAGAAATCAAACCTGAAGAACTCCTTGAGCTTTCCATTCAAGCACTCGAGAGACTCAACCCTCAGCTCAATGCTGTCATCACACCCATGTATGACCATGCTCGTAAGGCTATAGAAGATGGTTTACCCGAAGGTCCTTTTAAGGGTGTGCCATTTTTACTCAAAGATTTATTGGCATTTTATAAAGGTGTCCGTTCTACGGCTGGCTCTAAATTATTGATGGGTTATGTGGCAGACCATGATAGTACACTTACTGCAAGATACAAAAAAGCAGGACTAGTAATTATGGGTAAAACCAATCTACCAGAGTTTGGTATTCTGCCTACTACTGAGTCAGAGGCATTTGGAGCTGCTCATAATCCTTGGAACTTAGACCATACTACGGGAGGGTCTAGTGGTGGGTCAGCCGCAGCAGTAGCTGCAAGAATAGTAGCAATGGCACATGCCAATGATGGCGGAGGTTCTATTCGGATTCCTGCTGCCTGTTGTGGTTTATTTGGTTTAAAACCTACACGAGGACGAAATCCATCTGGCCCCTTATTTACCGAATACATGGGAGGACTCGTGATGGAACATATTGTAAGCCGTTCTGTACGAGATAGTGCTACTATGCTAGATGCTACTGCAGGCTATGAGCCAGGAGACCCTTATAATGCCCCTGCCTTTGCTGGCACTTTTGCAGACCAAGTAGGCAAAGCTACTGGTAAACTGAAAATAGGATTTAGTCATGGGACTCCTCTAGGCACACCACTCAGTGCAGAAGCAAGCAAAGCACAAAAAGACGCTCTTTTATTGTGCCAAAAACTAGGACATGAAGTAGTAGAAATGCCTTTGCCTATCACTATGTCAGGTGAAAAGTTAGTAGAACTTTTCACACTTATCTGGGCAACTGGGGCAACTGTTAATCTAGGGATGATGAAACAAATGATGGGTATAGAACCTCACCCTTCTATGGTAGAGCCACTGACTTGGGCGATGTATGAGATTTCTCAAAAGACCACAGCCATGGATTTAGAGCTTGCCAAAATGGGCTTACAGACTTTAGTGCGTGAGGTGGGAAGAGCTTTTGAAGGAATAGATGTATGGCTCAGTCCTACACTTGCCGAGCCTCCCGTAAAACTAGGAGAAATGAAGCAAAATCCTGAAAATCCACTTGCCCCTTTTCAAAGAGCTGCACTTTTTGCTCCTTATACTGCTATTTTTAACCTGACAGGACAGCCTGCTGCTTCTGTGCCATTATTCTGGACAGAGGGAGGGCTACCAATAGGAATACAGATTGTGGGCAAATTTGGAGATGAAGCAACTCTTATTCGCCTTGCATCACAGATGGAACAGGAAATGCCTTGGGCAGATAAACTTCCTCCAGTGGTGGCTTAAAGACTAAATCTTAAAATTCAGATGCTTACACTTTTATAAGTGTAGGCATTTTTTAAATGAGGACTTTTGATACTTGATATATAAAATAAATTATGGAATATTTTCATCTTATGTAGGCATTTACAGAATTAATTTTCAAATATTTTTTCTCAAATCTGTAATAGAAGACATTTATCTCAGTAGCCTATATAAAATCAAAAACCCTTAAAATTAAAAGTATGAAAAATTTAAGAATCTTACTCTACACCTTGCTCAGTATATTTTTCTTGTATGCCTGTGCTGGCTCAGGAGATAGTGCTGATGAAACTGGCAGCGCATCAACAACTGATGAATATTATACTACAGAAGAAGCCCCACTCGCTGAAGAATCAGAAATGATGAGCAAAGATCAAGCAAGTGAAAGAAAAGCCAAAGAATCAGCCCCAATTGACCATAGAGGTGATACTACTCGCACAGAAAACACTGAAGAGTACGAAGAAATTAAAGAAAATCCTTTCGTGGCAGCCCAGCAAAGTCCCGTAACTACTTTTTCTATAGATGTGGACAATGCCTCTTACAGCAATGTTCGCCGTTTTATCCAAAGTAGTCAAATGCCTCCTGCCAATGCAGTCAGGATTGAAGAAATGGTTAATTATTTTAGCTACAACTATCCTAACCCTACCAGCAAACACCCATTTTCTATCACCACCGAAGTAGCAGAATGTCCTTGGAATCCTTCACACCAATTAGTACACATAGGTTTGCAAGGCAAAAAACTAGATTATAAGGAGTTAAATCCTTGTAATCTTGTATTTTTAGTAGATGCTTCGGGTTCTATGAGTGATGCTAATAAACTTCCACTTCTCAAAAAATCTCTTGCTCTTTTGTTAGACCAGCTAGGAGATAAAGACAGAATAGCCATTGTAGCCTATGCTGGCGCAGCTGGTTTGGTTTTACCTTCTACACCTGCCAAGCAAAAAAGTAAAATTCTAAGTGCTTTAAATTCATTAGAATCAGGAGGCTCTACAGCAGGAGGAGAAGGAATAGAACTAGCTTACAAGATTGCCAAAGACAACATCATCAAAGGAGGTAATAACCGTGTGATTTTGGCAACAGATGGAGATTTTAATGTGGGTACTTCTGGAGATGAGGCTCTTGTGAAACTCATAGAAGAAAAACGCAAAGATGATATCTACCTGACTATTTGTGGCTTTGGGATGGGTAATTACAAAGATGGAAAAATGGAAAAAATCAGCAATGCAGGCAATGGAAATTATTTTTATATTGACAATGTCCAAGAGTCTGAGAAGGTATTTGTTACTGAGATGAGAGCGAACCTATTTACCATCGCCAAAGATGTCAAAATACAAATAGAGTTTAACCCTCAAAAAGTAAAAGGATATCGCCTATTAGGATATGAAAACCGCCGACTCAACAATGAAGATTTTGATGATGATACGAAGGATGCTGGTGAATTAGGAGCAGGACATAGCGTAACTGCCGTTTATGAGATTATCCCTGTTGGTTCTGCTTCTATTCAGATGGTAAGTAACACCAATGAGTTTAAATTTGAAAGTGCTGATTTTAGAAAAAGTACTTTTGCTAGTAATGAACTGATGAATGTACGCCTGAGATATAAGCCTATCAAGTCTTCTACCAGTGTTTTATTGGAGCAAAAGCTGACAGATAATCCTCAGAAATTTACGGCAAGTAGTGAAGATTTCCGTTTTTCTGCTGCTGTAACAGGGTTTGGATTATTGCTCAGAAACTCTCAGTACAAAGGAAAAGCAAACTATGCCCAAATCGTGAAGATGGCTAAAAGTGCCTTAGGAAAAGACCCTGAAGGACATCGTGCAGAGTTTGTGAGATTGGTGGAGCAAGCAGCTTTATTGAAATAAATCAATCTCAAAGAAGAATAGAAGGAAATCATCACCTTTTATTCTTCTTTTTTATTTTTTAGATTCTAAAAAGGGGTATCAAACTCAAATTAGATAATTAAATCAAGGAAAAGTAGAAAAAAAATAGTTTTTTAGAAACAATTTGTCAATTTTTAGCGTTTTTTTGTTTTTAGTATCTTTATTACTAAAATTGGCATAATATTCTATCAAAAATACATATATCTTATAATTAGACACTATGCTAAAAAAAGTATTCTTTCTATGTATTTTTGGACTTATCACAAGTCAGACTTGTTTTTCTCAAATCATCTCTCTTAAAGATTCAACACAAAGATATAGTGTGGATACGTCTGTGCTTATTTTTGTAGATTCTACTAATAAGGTAAGTTTCCAAGACATACAAAAGCCCTCCATTCAAAATAAATTTATACATAATAAAACTGAAAACCCCACTTTTGGCTATTCCCCTTATCATATTTGGGTTAAGTTTACAATAGAAAATAAAACAAATACTTTTGAAGATTGGGTGTTAAGCTATGACTGGGTCTTGATAGACACTCTTTACATTTACCAAAAAACACAGGGCAAATGGCAACAAACAAGAATGGGTCATGCAGTACCTTTTAATGAAAGAATAATGCCCTATATCACCTTTGGAATACCATTGGCACTTACTCGTGATAGTGTTAACGTCTTTTATCTAGAAATCATCAACAACTATCCTACAGTAGTAAATTCAAGTATTCTTTCTAAAGACTCTTTTGCAAATGAGCAATATCACTATAACTTGTCGTATGGCTTATACTTTGGTAGTTTGTTGGTGATGATGCTTTACAATTTTTTTATCTGGATTTTCTTAAAAGATAAAAGTTATTTGTTTTATATCTTAACCATCTTTTGTACACTGAGTATCTTCTCTACCGTAACAGGCTATGGCGCTCAATACTTGTGGCCCAACTTTCCAGAGATGAATATTTATTATGCTAGATTGGCGATATTTGGAATCATCATTAGTACTTCTCTATTTACTAATTCATTTTTAGAGACAAAAAAATACCTGCCTATTTTTAGGTATATTTTTATAGCAATGATGGGAATGGCTTGCTTGGGTATCTTATTTCTTTTCTTTGATCAGGGTGCTAAACATTTCGGCAATGAATTACTGAAAATACATACACTGTTACTTTTAACCACAGGAATTGTTCTCTGGAGTAGAGGGCGAAAAGTTGCAAGATTTTATGTCTTGGCTTGGGTAAGTTATATAATAGGTGGAATAGGAATGACTTATTCCAATACGGGACATTTGCCTATCAATTTTTTCACAAGACATGGCGTAGAGATTGGATCTGTTTTAGAGGTAATCTTGCTTTCACTTGCACTGAGTGATAAGTACAGACTTTTTAGAAAAGAAAAAGAAGATGCCATAGAAGAACTCTTAAAAATAGAGAAACAAACCAATGAAGAACTAGAGGAAAAAGTAAAAATCCGTACTCAACAACAAGAAGAAACCAATGAAGAACTTCTCCAAAGCAATGAAGAACTCAATGTAACCATAGAGAAGGTTAATGAGCAAAAAATAGCCATTGAAAAACAACAGGAACAAATTCTCTCTAGTATCAATTATGCAAGAAACATCCAGAAAGCTATCCTTCCTAGAAAAGAGGAAATGGATAAATTACTGAAAGATTATTTTGTACTATTCAAACCTAAAGATGTGGTGAGTGGAGATTTTTATTATTGCACCGAAAAAGATAATAAAGTCATATTAGCAGCCATAGACTGCACAGGTCATGGCGTGCCAGGTGCTTTTATGAGCCTAATAGCCAATGATTTACTCACAGAAATCATCATTAATCGTAATATCTTAGAAGTAGATGTTGTATTGAATAAAATGCACAAAGGCATCAGAAGAATACTAAGGCAAAAAGAAAATAAAAGTAGAGATGGAATGGACTTATCTCTTGTAATCATAGATAAGCAAACCAAGACCTTAGATTTTGCGGGAGCAAGCAATCACTTGATTTATATACAAGATAAGCAGCTACACCAGATTAAAGGTGACAAAAAATCAATTGGCGGAGAGCAAAGAGAACAAGCACGTATCTTTACAAAACATACTATTTCCTTAGAAAAACCAACCCAGATATATTTATTTTCAGATGGCTATCAAGATCAGTTTGGAGGACCAAGCAGAAAAAAATTTATGATAAAAACACTCAGAGAACTATTGCTTAAAATACATACCGAAGACTTATCTCATCAACAAGAAATACTAGAAGATACTATTGTTGATTGGATGAACCAAAGCAAAGAATCTCAAATAGATGATATTTTGGTTTTGGGAGTGAAGATATAATTAAACCTGATACTCCACAATATATTATTGAACTTGAAACTATCCAATACCAGCAATTTTACTTAATCCAACTTCATTGTCAAAATCGCCATACACATCTTGATTCCTTGTGTTAGGTTTTCTATTCTTAGATTCTCATTAAGATTATGTTGAGTTATTATCTTTCTTACTCTTCTTTCTGCTCACTGAGTTGATTAAGTGCCATCCTATTTTCTTTTTTGGGTAATGTGATGCGTTGCCAAGAAAAACTAAATTTATCCCGATGAAATTCAAGATATACATCATCAGAAAATGAGCCTGCAATACTTAGAGATATATTAGAATTAAATACTCGCTGAGAAGATGGAGGTAGCAAGCACTTTTTTAAGGCTTCTTGTAAGACATTATTATAGGTAGAAAAGGAATAAGGCATCTGTTATTTTTTATTAGTGAAAAGTAGATTTTAACACTCAAATTTAATCCCTGTCTGACACAAGTATAAACTAATCAATGCTTGTGCCTCTATGTTCCGAAAGTATCCTTACTTTCTACCTTAGACGGAG
>JBBRUH010000089.1:0-14403 GCA_038248005.1 Cytophagales bacterium
GTGCTGTATTTAATTTTTGTCCATTTTTGAGTAGATTTTCATTTAAAGATGCTACTAATTTCGTACTTTTACAGTCTTGATTGGTGTTCTTTTTCATAGATAAATATTTGGTAATATTCATATAATGAAATGAATATCAATATTTTATCTAAATTTTTAGCTAAATAATTTAAACCTTTTTAAACAATTACACTTTTTTGTCATGTAGTTAGTTTAATTTTATAAAAAGATGCAATGATAGATAGCTGCTTAATTACTTAAACTTCACATCTCCATATTTTGAGTAAATCTTCACCAATGCTTTGGGGTTAGTTCCTCTTGAGCCTTCATAGTGAGCAGAGGTGTTTCCTTCTTGCTTGTCGGTGATGTTGTAAAGACTTTCATTCATTTTAAGACCTGCAAATTTCACATCTACATCAAATTTAAAACTTGTATTGGCATCAAATCCTAGCGAAACTTGGGCAAAACTTGCGTCTAAGTTAATACCACTAAATCCTGAGCTGATTTGATTAATCTGAAACTCTCCATCTTGCTTGCTTTCCATTTGAAGTCTGCCTGTGAGCGTCCCAATTATAAATTTAGAAAAAGAAGATGTGCCTGTAATCTCATGTACCTTAGTGATTTCACAGCTTCCATGCTTGCCTGAGTATTGGATAGTCTTGGCTTCTTGAATATCCAAATCTGAGAAAGACATTTCTACATTGGCATTTTCTAGGTAATCTATATTAGCAGAACCAAACTTAACACTGACTGTCTTTTGATCTCCTCCTGTAAATTTTAAGCCTTTCAGACTACCATAACTTAGGTCTATGTCTAAGGCAGCTTGGTGATTTCCTAGATAAATGCTTCCAAACTTATTCTCTAAGTTAAGAGGAATGTTAGAAGGCATCGTAATGAGATAATTGACTTCAAAATTTTCATTGTTATTCATCTTGACATCTACGGTCATATTTTTCTTGTCATTGCCTCCTAACATACTAGGAATCAAAACTCCTTTGATGTCATTGACACTGCCTTGTATGGTTTCTAAGCGAATGTCTTTACCACCTGTCATCTCCACATTTAAGCTATTGAGAACCTTTTCAGCCCTGTCATCATTCTTTGCTTTAGCAATGAGTGTAACTTTCACCTGAATCTGTGATACATTGGCGGTATTGATATGGATAGTCCCAAATTTATTATCCACACTTAGTGTTGTTCCGTTTTGTATTGAGAAGTTTTCTTGAATGGTTTTTTCTTTACTTACCTGTGCCTTGAGAGGTACTACGAATATAAGAAATACCAAGGCAAGTGCAATATTAAATATTTGTTTCTTCTTCATTTTCTGTATTATCTTTTTCTTTGTTTTTTATTTTCTTTAAGATTTCTAATTGACGATTAAGTACATTGATACGCATTTGTAGGTTTTGAATCATTGCATCCATTACCTGACTTTGCTTAGGCTGACCTTTTAGCTCAGTTTTAAGTTGCTCATACATTTGATTGAGTTCTTTGAGGTCATTCTTAAACTCCTTGTCTAGCTCAGGGTCTTCAAAAGAGTAGTTTTCTATCTCGTGTTTCTTTTGATTGATGAGGGAAGTATAATAACTCTCTGCTTCTGCAAGCTCAGGATTGATTTGTTTTAAATCTAAGGCTACTTGATTTCCTCCAAGTTCGGCTTGAGTATTTCTTTTTTGTATGCTCCATATTCCCCAAACGCTTCCCAATAAAAGCAAAGCAACGGCTGCTATTCTCAGGGTAGAGTGGCGAATGGTGATTACTTTAGCCTCCTTTTTTGACTTTAATGGAATGACCTTAGCTTTAGGCTCTTCCTCCTTTTCTAACTCAGCTTCTAATCTGCTCCATAGATTGGCAGGAGGTGTAAACTGACTTCTCAACTCCTCTCTGTTTTTACTGATAAACTGTTCTAATTTATCTTTTTTATTTTCTGAATTATTCATTTTCTAGTATCTATTTTAATGCTTTGTATTCTTTCTTTTGTAATAGTCTCAAGATAAAGTACTCATCTCTCATAACTTTCTAATATCTGGTTTAATTTCTTTTTAGCCCTGTTGTACTGAGATTTAGAGGTAGATTCACTAATTTCTAAAATCTCTGCAATCTCTCTGTGGTCATAGCCTTCTAAGAGATATAAACTTAAAACAGACCTAAATCCGTCTGGAAGCTGCTGAATCGCTTGATGCACTTGCTTGACTTTGTACTGCATATCTCGGTCTGTTTGTGGAGGCTCATGGTCTTCAAAATCCATTTTGTCCACAGAAACCCAAGTCATCCTTTGATTTTTTTTGAGGTGATTGATAGTCTTATTGATTACAATTCTTTTTAACCAAGCCCCAAAAGTAGATTCACCTTTAAAAGTATCTATCTTACGAAAAGCATCTACAAAAGCCTCCTGCAAAATATCTTCTGCTTCTGCATCATGTTTGGTCATTCGGCGACACACATTATACATAGCCGTAGCATATTGTTGATACAACCGATGTTGTGCCTGTCTTTCGCCTCTCTTACAGCCTTCTACAAGTTGAGTCTGGCAATCAGGGTAATCTTGATTCAAAATTTTTAGCATTTTATTTAGACCTAAATGTGTGCATCTTTTCCTGCAATGCTCCCAAGTACATTCATCATAAAGACCACAAAGAGATACAAGGGTTGCATCTAACGTATAAAAAAAAGTTTAAAACCACCTCTGGTCATTCAAAATGAGGACAGGAAATCATTGAATTATAAAAATATGTAAAAAAATAGCATTTTCCTTTGTATAAATTTGTTTTTTTAAAGAAAAAGTAAGTATTTGCTAGAGTTTTAAACACCATTTACAATCACCCAAAAAAATTAAAGAATGAGAAAACTTTTAACTATCCTTCCTTGCGTGCTACTGATGTATGCTTGTCAGCAAGAAAACCTTGAAAATCTTAGCCCTCTTACCGAGAATCCACAAGAGGTACTAAGCAAAAGCGATTTAGATAAATTTATTTTGAACGAACTCAAAAAAAATGGAGAGTTTAACTGGAATAATTATCCTGCTTCCTACACTTGGAATGCCCTCAAAAAGAGTGATGAGATTGTTTCTATCGGATTTAAACCTGCTGGAGTAAACCAAGAAATCAAAGACATCATTCATACTATAGATGTCAAACAAGGTGCTTGGCTAGAAGCCAAAGAAGCTGTTATCAATTTAGTGCTTACTCAAGAGCAACGCTTTAACCCGTCACTTACTCGCAATGATATTTTAACTTATGAAGAAGATGTACTTCCAATCGTAAACCTTAGAGTATCTAATCTCAATACATTGGAGCGTCTAAGAGCCTCTGAGCTAGTGCGTTATAGTGAACCAATGGGTTACGAACCACAGACTGAATTAAAAAGTAGCAGTGGTTGTGGAGATTATAACCAAGATTTTGGACTTGTAGCAGGGCCAGATTACAGCAATCTTTCTCCTAATGCCAAGGCTTCTTGGAATCACCCTTTTCATAACATAGCCAATGCTTGGACAAGCACCTCTGGTGATAATATCAAAATTATGATTATTGATACAGGTATAAATTTTGACCAAGATAACTTCGGAAGCCAATTTAACCAAGGAAGCTCACAAGGGCGGACTATTGAGAGAATCGCTACACTTCGTAAGTGGAGACTCTTCGGAACAGGAGATTTAGAATCACCAAATGATGACTGTGGACACGGTACAGCCATGGCAGGAGTATGTGCTGCACCAAGAGGCTTAGATGGAAATGCCTCAGGAATTGCTTACAATGCAGATTTAATCACTGTTAGAGCCGCTTCTGATGTATTGATAGATGCTTCTCGTGAAGTAAAAGGGGTTTCGGATGCCTACGTATTGGCAGGAAATCGCTCAGATATACGCATTACTTCTATGTCTTTGGGGCGTATTACTTCTAGTTCACAGATTGCCGATGCCATTCAGTATGCTCACAATAGAGGAAAGCTCATTTTCTGTGCAGGTGGTACTTCTTTTGGATGGACTGCTGGCTGGGTAGGGGTTATTTTCCCTGCTACGATGAGCGAAACCGTAGCCGTAACAGGGGTAAAAGATAATAATTCACGTTGTGATGATTGTCATGATGGATCTAAGATAGATTTTACTGTGGTGATGGAAAAAGCAAGCAATGGCAGACATCCTATCACTACTGCGGATACTGGTAATCAACCTGGAACAGTAGGAGGGTCTTCTGTAGCTACAGCACAAACTGCAGGAATGGCTGCATTGGTTTGGGCTAGGTATCCATCGTCTTCAAGAGCTACTATTTTAGATAAATTAGTGCGTTCAGGGAGTAATTATCCTAACCGAAATGGAAACTTCGGATGGGGTAATATAGATGCCAATGAAGCGAGTAACTAAATAAGAGTAATCATCATAATAAGTAAAAAAGGAAAGCAATATTGCTTTCCTTTTTTATTTACAAGAAAAAATTAAGAGTCATAAGTGACTTATCAAAATTAGTTTGCATTTCAATTTGGTTATAAATAATTATCAGAATTTTACTAGCCAAACTCATCACTTATTTAATTAAAAGGCTACGCCTAGTGTTATACCAGCACGAAGCCCAAAGCCACTAAATGCTCCTGTAGAAAAGTCATCTTCAGTGCTATTACCCTCTAATTTTATATTTCCACCTGAGTAGCTAGGGCCACCCCAAAGGTCTAAAGAAATACGTTTTTTGAAAATCCACTGACCACCTATCAATAGACCACCTCCGATACTGCTGAAAGTAGCTTTGCCTTCTTCAGTATTGAATTGTGTAACCTCACTAGTAAGTTGAAAATTTTGATACCTCAAAAAAGGAGCAACAAAGAATCCTTGCATATTTCCTTTTTCAGAAAGATAATAACGGTATTCTGGAGTGATACCAAAGCCTCTTATCTTAGTATCACTTACGGAAGCACCTGTATAAAAAAGACCTAACTGTAAGCTAGAATTCTCATTTAACCCACGCTCATAGAAAAGAGAAGCTGTGCTTGCTATGGGACTTAGAATATTGATTTTGATAATATTCTGAGGGTCATCTTGAGCTTGTACTTTTAAAGTGAACGAAAGGCTTAAAACAGCTAAAGTGAAGAATAAAATAAAGTAATTTTTCATTGTTATTATAAAGTTTAATTGTTAATTAAAATATCTTACGGATTATTTTATGAAAGGCTACATAATAATACATCATTTTAACTTTTTTTATGAGAAAAAGTCTTTTACAGCATTTTTTTGATGATTAGTAAAAAGGAAAAAATAAACTGCTCAACAAATGACTTTTGTACTTCATATACGCAGGATATAGACCTTTTTGGATTATTTTATTTTTGTAACTTTACTTATTAACGAATGATTAATTTCTAAAGATATTTTGATTTAGAAAAACAAGAGATATAACACTTAATTATTTTTTTAAAAGAATACTTGGTTTGTAAGCATCAAAAAAAACACTCTAAATAAATAAACTTGTTTACAAGATAATTTCTACTTTTCTTTGCTCAATCAAAGCTTCATATCAATCATGATAAGTCTTTGGTAATCAATAATTTATAATTATTTTCTTTTATTTTTTAATATATGTGTGGCATCAACGGTTTCTATTCTCGTAAAGGGTTTTTTAAAGAAGAACAGCTTAGACCTATGACCGATGCACTACAGCACCGAGGTCCAGAAGCAAGTGGACAATTTTGGGATGGGATTTGTGGCTTAGGGCATCGCAGACTAAAAATACTAGACTTATCAACCCATGCTAACCAGCCCATGCACTCACAAGATGGACGTTTTACAATTGTGTTTAACGGAGAAGTCTATAACTATCGTGAACTTGCCAAACAGCTAGAAATATCTCTCAGAACTAGTTCTGATACAGAAGTTATCTTAGAGTTATTTGCCAAAGAACACCACCGATTCGTGTATAGTCTCAATGGAATGTTTGCCATTGCTATTTATGATAAGCAGGCTCAAGAGTTATTTTTATTCAGAGATAGAATAGGGATTAAGCCCATTTATTACTATTGGGATGACGAAAATTTTGCTTTTGCTTCTGAGCTTAAGTCTTTACTGACTTTACCTCAGATTCATAAAGAACTGAATCAAGAAGCAGTTGCTGATTTTTTGCATTTGGGATATGTACCTCATCCGAAATCAATTTATAAAAATATCTATAAAATGCCCGCAGGTTCTTGGCTTCGTCTCTCAGCAGAGGGGCTTCATCAAGAAAAATATTGGGATTTATCAGAAAAAATCTATGACCAAGCCACCCAAAATAAATTAACCTTACTCAATCAGGAGGATGAAGCCAAAAAACAACTGAAGAAAATATTACAAAGTTCCGTAGAGTATCGTCTCATTAGTGATGTGCCTTTGGGTGTGTTCTTGAGTGGAGGAATAGACTCTAGTTTGGTTACTGCATTGGCTTCCGAAGCTTCTTCACAGCCAGTGCGTACTTTTTCTATACGTTTTGAAGAGGCTAAATTCAATGAGGCTGAGTATGCCCGACAAGTAGCAAATTACCTACAGACCCAACATCAAGAATTTACAGTATCTACCCAAGAAGCCAAAGAACTTATCCCTTATTTAGGAGATTTTTATGATGAACCCTTTGCAGATTCTTCTGCGATTCCTACCTACCTTGTCTCCAAACTTGCCAAGCAATCTGTAACTGTAGCACTTGGCGGAGACGGAGGAGATGAACTCTTTTTTGGGTATGGGATGTATCAGTGGGCAAAAAGGCTATCCAAAGGCTCTCTCAAAACTTTTCGTAAACCTTTAGCAGGTGCTTTAGGGTTGATGAAAGGCAATCGCTACCAAAAAGCCAAACAGTTATTTGCGTATCCTTCTGAGCCTGAGTTGCTGAGCCATATCTTCTCACAAGAACAGCAGTTTTTTGGGCGTAAAGAACTTCGGATGATTCTGCAAAACCCAGTACTTGGTGCAGCCTATCAGACTCCTACACTAAAGAGAACGCTTACACCTATGGAAAAGCAGGCTTTCTTCGATTTGAATTATTATTTGCCTGATGATTTGCTTACCAAAGTAGATAGAGCCTCGATGCAGCACGCACTAGAGCTTCGTGTGCCTCTGTTAGACCATAGAATCATAGAATTTGCTATTAATTTACATCCTAGCTTGAAGTTTAAAAATGGAGAAAGTAAATATCTTTTAAAGCAAGTTTTGTATGATTATGCTCCTAAAACGCTGTTTGATAGACATAAACAAGGGTTTTCTATTCCATTGGTAGATTGGCTACGAGATGATTTGTCCTTTTTGATAGATGAGTTTTTAAATTCTGAAATCATAGAGCGTTATGGCATTGTCAAGGATAAACCTATTCAAGAAATGATTAAAAAATTTAAAAAAGGGAATACATTTTATTACCATAAGATTTGGTCTCTAATCGTATTGCACCAATTTTTGAATAAACAATTTGGATAAATTAAATTTCTTTATTAGAGTTGTTACATACAGACTACCAACACTTTAGCTTTTTTACAACCACATAGAAAACATAGGAAATTGCTTACGAAAAGCTTTTGTATTGGCTTATCATTCCAAGATTCCCAAATGAAAAATTGATGTAAATCGTTGAAAATCAAGAAGTAACAACTCTATTTAAGTAACATGGAGAATGATGAATAATCAGCTAACAATGAAAGATTCTATTTTGTAATTTTGTATCTATGACAGAGAAAAATCTTTATATAATTGCAGGATGTAATGGAGCAGGAAAAACTACAGCAGCATTTACAATCTTACCTGAAATTCTTTTGTGTAAAGAGTTTATAAATGCAGATGAGATTGCAAGAGGTCTTTCACCTTTTCAACCGGAGATAGTAGCATTTGAAGCTGGAAGAATAATGCTCAACCGAATAGATGAATTGTTAAAAATAATGTGAGTTTTGCTTTTGAGACAACACTTTCTACGAGGAGCTTTAAAAATATAATCAAAGAAGCAAAGCAAAAAGACTATACAGTAACCTTGCTTTTCTTTTGGCTACAGAGTATAGAGATGGCTAAAGAACGTGTAAGAACAAGAGTAAAGGAAGGCGGTCATAATATTGAAACTAATATAATAGAAAGACGATATATTAGAGGGATTAAAAATTTGTTTAATATTTATTTGCCAATTGTTGATGGAGCTTTCATTTTTGATAACTCAAAAGGAAATCATAAGTTATTAGCTCAGAAAATGATTAATGAACAACTTATAATCTTAAAAGAAAATCAATTCAAAAAACTAAAAAACACTATGACCACCGTTGAAAAACAAACAGAAATGCGTGATAAGATTTTAGTAGGTCTTGAAAAAGCTTATGAAAAATTAATAGAGTTCAAAAAACAGAAGAATAGTGAACTTGTCGTGATGAGAGATAATAAAATCGTAAGAATCAAGCCTGAATAAATAATTTATATTTACTTCTTAATCAAATTTTTCTCAAATCCATACGCACAATGTCGGCATCCATTGCCACAGCAGTAGCCTCTTAGTAAGTGATAATATTCTGTAAAAACCCAATAACCATTTTCTATATAATAATGTATTCCTTCTTTTAAGAGGTGAGATTGTTTGGGGAAATTTTGTGATTCTGCAAGTAGTACTAGCTTTTGGACTTCAGTAAGACAGTTTTTGCAAAGACAATCATACTGTGTTTTGGAAAGAAAAGCTTCGGTCTCCTTAGTAAGCAAAACTTCTGAGCATTGACAATTGGCTACATCACCTACTTTGCATTCAAAGATGGCTTGACAACGAGGGCAAGATTTGGGTTCATGTTTTAAAGTATTCATTTAAAGATATTTTAGGAGTGAGGTAAGATAGACTTTCTAAGTGTTTTAGCACCTAGAAAGTCTATTGTTAATTTATTTTCTAAATAAAAATCCATTAGGCCCTCTACCCGAAGCAAGCGTGTCTAAGGTAGTTCCATTAGTTTGGTAGCGGATAACTATTCCATTGCTCTGAAAATTTTTATTATCTCCCACATAAATAATATCTGTTACAGGGTCAATCCCTACTCCATAAAAATTATTTCCTGAGATAAGTGCTTGATTAGGAGCAGTAGTGGCTGTAATATCTATGGCATATACAGCTCCCGTAGAAGGATTAAAACCAGTAGAAGATAGATAATATAGCGTCTCACCATCGCCATCTATGGCCATTTTCTCATTGAATCCGCTACTCTGCACATTTGGAATCGTAGCTTCCACAGCATTGGTATTAGGGTTAATACGTACCAAATAACCACTATTACACATTACCCAAAGCTTACCGTTTTTGTCTATAAGCATTTTATCAGGCCCTTGCTCTACAGTGATAGGTGTCTCAAATTGATCATTGCTTGTGTTGAGTACTGCGATTTGATTACTGCCTACCAATGAGATATAAATTTTACTACCAATCGCCAAAAGATGCTGAGGCTGTGCAGCAAGAGCTATTTTACTAGTAATGCTAAAATTAGTTAAGTTAATTTTTACTAATGAAGGATTATCATAAACAAAGGTCGTAAAATTAAATGTACCCCAATTGCTGACATAACCTTGAGTACCCACTGCTGCAAAGCTAAAAGGCGTAGCAAATTGGACAGCTGCTCCAAAGCTAGGCTTGATGGTGGCAACAGAACTGAAATCTTCTTTTTTGAAGACTTCTACCTTATCTGTATTATTGGTGATTGCATAGTAATTTCCGTCATATTCTAGCACATTTTGAATCGTGGCAGCAAAAGGAAATCCATTTGCCCCAGCAAACACACTTAGATTGACAGCCTTATTACTAGAAGTGTAAGTACTGAGTGTGCCGTCTGCACTTCCAAAGTTACCCTCATTGATGATGATAACATCTGCTTCTCTGTTGATAGGGGTAACATCACTCTCACCACAGGCACTCATTAAGGCAATCAGAGATACTAAGAATAAGCCTTTCAAATGCTTGAGTAAAAGAATTTGACGTAAAAAGTTTGGTTTTTTCATGGTTATATGGTTTAAGAAAAAATAAAAAAAATTATATATGAGATGTATTAAAAAAATTAAAACTGATAAGAAAATCTAAGTTGGTAATTTCGCCCAGGCATAGCTCTAAAAATATAATTCTGATAATCTGTATTCAAAAGATTATTGAGCATGAGGTCCAAGCTATAAGAATGTGAACCCCAAGCAATAGATTTACCTACCGTGCCATTGAGAAGCATAAAGCCAGGAATAGAAGTAACAAAACCTTCTAAATTATCTAGTGTCTCATACCTAAGGGCTGTATATTGTAGGTTTACCTTAGCCGAAAATCCTGAGTGGGTGATGCTACTATATAAATTAAAACGATGCAGAGGTGTATAAGGAAGTTGTTTATTCTTATAAGCCCCTTCGGTTTTGAGCAGCGATTCTGTAAAAGCATAATTTCCACCAGCTTGCCACTGCCATTGTTGATTCCGAATACCCATCTTAAACCCTAGCTCGATGCCTTGTCCATGTACCTTGCGTACATTATCAGGTGACCAAATGCCTCTGCCATCAGGTTGCCAGAGTATCCAATCATTGATCCAAAGGCGATAATAAGTTAGCTCAGATTCAAGGAAAAAGTCATTTTTTTCAAACTGATATTTTAGACCACTTTCGGCATTCCAGCCTGATTCGGGGAGAAGAGTAGGATTGCCTCCTGGCTGCCAAAATCTATCATTAAAAGTAGGCACACGGTAGCTTTTGGCGGCAAGTGCTTTGAGTGTAAGTCTATGATTATTTTTCTCATAAAGTAAATACTCAGCCCCCAAAGAAGGCATAAAAGGAACTTCAAAGCCATCTACCCAAGTTTGCTGCACATTCAAACTAAGAGCAAGCAAAGGATTAACTTGGTAGCGAAGAGAAGCAAAAACGGAGGGACGATTTTCTTTGGGATTATCCTGTAGGTTAGAAGATTTGGCTTGGGTATGATACCAATTAGTGCCAGCTCTGAGATGTATTTTATCTCCCAAATGATGTTCATATTCTACTACTCCCACATATTTTTGAGCATTGACCTGACTTTCGCCATTGCTTTGATAGATTTGCTCATCCTCAATGTATGCTCCTTTGATATTAAGATTTCCCCAAGATTTACGGAGTGAATAATCAGCTACGATGCGTAGATTTTGGTCAAAAAGTCGCTCCTTAGCTTGCGTATTGCCTTCTACAGGTTGTATTTGGCGGTTATTATGGCTGTACCAAGCATTGATAGAAAGCTGATTTTGAGCAGAAAACTGATAATTAAGCTGTTGTAAAAAGCCATAATTTTGTACTTCTGCATTGTTTTGGGTCTGTGTTTGGCTTCGGCTATCTTGGTAAGAGAAATCATTTTTTAGCTCAAAGTAGTAGAGTTTTGTTTTTCCAGAGAATTTCCCTGATTGATAAGCTACTTGTGTACCTCCTGCATAGCGTCCAAAACTTCCTGTTTCGGTATAAGCTTCTAATGAAAAAGGGGATTGAGGAAGATTTTCTTCTAGTAAAATGCTTCCTCCTACGGCATCTGAGCCATACAAGGCACTCGCTGCTCCGAATTGTAAGCGAACTTGATCAGAAGCAAATACAGGCAAAGTGCCTAAGTCGCTTTGTCCTAGAGTAGGAGAATTAATATTAATACCTTGCCAAAGGAGGGCAGTATGGCTTGCACTTGTACCTCTGAAAGCGACCGAGCCTAGCTGACCATTGCCATAGGTCTTAATATAGACTGCACTTTCATTCTGAATCAAATCAGTGAGGTTACTTGTACTATATTGCCGAAGTAACTGATTATTAAGTGTTTGTACCTTGCTTCCAGCTAAGAAAGCTTCAGGTATTTGACCTATAATTTCTACTTCTTTGAGCATAATACTTTTTAAAGTATCTTCTTGAGCTATTGCACAGGAGCTAATTAAAAGCCCTAACAAAGTAGCTCTCATCCAAGGAGAAAACATTTTTGCATAGATTTAGTATGGTCTGAAGCCTTTCACCCGAAAGTTCAAACAAATGTGGATTGGCAGGTCTCCTGACTTACTAAGTTTATTATCGCCTTCCCACCCTTGATAGGGCAGTGGCTGGGATGATAATAAATGATTTTTAATGAAAGACTAAAAATCAAAAACAGTTTACAGTTGCGGGGACAGTTTTGGTCTTACACCAAATTCCCTTTTAAAATCTTAACCCGATTGGGTTTAGATTACCAATTCAAAGGCGAAGGTAACATGTTTTTTTGGAATGCTCCAAGAAATGATAGAAATATTTTTTTTTATTTCTTTAAAGAAATAGCAGAAGTAGGAAGACTTATATAAAAAGAAGAACCCTGATTGACTTCACTTTGTACTGAAAGTTCTCCGCCCATTGCCTCTACAAAATCCTTCACAAGCATAAGCCCTAAGCCAGTACCTTTTTCTTGGTTAGTACCTCTGCGTGACTGTATATCGACAGAAAACAGATGTTCTTTAAGTTCTACTGGAATACCAATACCGTCATCTTTAATACTCATGATTACCATGCCGGCAGACATGTCATCTTCTAATTTTACAATAATTTGACTATCCTTATGAGAATATTTGATAGCATTATTAATAAGATTCCTAATCACAAGCTTGAGCATCTCTGGGTCAGCATAGACTTGGATAAGGGAAGTTGATTGAAGATGTAGGTCAATATCTTTTTGTGCTGCTGTTGCTCGGTATAGTTCAAACACCTCCAGCGTAATGTTTTCTAGATTTATTTCTTTTGGTTTGGGTTGGATGCCTTCCATTTGATTTCTAGCCCAAAAAAGTAGATTCTCTACAAGGTCTTCTGTGTTTTCACTTTGTGTCTGTAATGTGTTTAAGATGTTTTTAAAATCATCTATACTTAATCTATCTTCTTTGAGTAATTTTAAGACTTGGTTAAGACTACCGATAGGTCCTCTGAGGTCGTGTGCAATGATAGAGAAAAGCTTGTTTTTAACTTGATTTACTTGTGCTAGTTGATGATTAGTCTGTGTGATTTCTTGGTTTTTTTGCGTGAGATTTTTAGATAAACCTTTGCTTATTTGATAGGCTCTAAAGATGATAGTTAGGATGATGAGTAATAAGATACTAATAACACCCACAGCAAGGTTGGTAATCCATTGATTACGGATAAGCAATTTTTGTTTGGCTTTTTCTGCTTTGAGTGATTGATTTTCTTTTTCTTTGGTTTCTATACTATAAAAAGCATCCCATCTAGCTAGTTGATTGGCTTTGTCGGTATTGTATAAGCTATCTTTTAATTGTGAGTACTTTTGATAATACTCTATAGCTTCTGAAAGATTTCCTTGTGCTTTTTTTAGGCGAAATAAAAGTTGCTTTACTTCTAAGTCAAATTGTAAATCCTCTGTATTTGGGGCTAATTGATTGGCTTTTTGAAGATAAAATGCTGACTGAGTGTAATCATTGATACTCAAATAATATTCTCCATACCCTTCATAAAGATAAGGTTCAAGTTCTGTAAGTTTATTCTGGGTGATTATACTTTCAGCTTCTTTGAGATATTTAATCGCTTTTATATACTCCTTTTGTTTAATATAAAAATCACTTAATTGACCTACAAAAATACTCTCATAATAAGGATTCCCTACTTTTTTGACATTATCAATGGCACTGATATAATACTTTTCGGCAAGTTTAGGTTGCTTTAACTCTTTGTAACAAATCCCCATGTTATTAGAGATATTGGCAACCAGAAAAATATTTTTTTCTTTGGAGTAATATTTTTCTGACTGTTTATAATATTCTATCGCTTTTAGATAATCTTTATTATTCTGGTAAATCAGAGCAATATTGCTCATAATTGTATATTGTCTATTAACATCTTTTAGCTCCCTGCAGAGTACAAGTACTTTTTGATAGCTTTGCAAGCTTTGAGTCCAAGCCTGATAGTTTTGATAAATAAGTCCTTCGATATTATAGGCATCTATGAGGTCATTTTTATAATTTTTTTCTCAAAGATAAAAATGGCTTTTTCTGCAAAACTCAGTGCTGTGTTTATATTTTGATTGAGATAATAAAAAGAAGCTGAGTGAAGATTGTAATGTCCTAAGGCATATTCTGAGTTTGATTTTTGTCCTAATTTTCTTAAATCAGCGAGTACTTCTAGGCTTTCAGGATGTTTAATTTTGACCATCTCTGTACTTAAATTTACCCAAGTCTGGATAAGTAACGCCTCAGATAACCCCTTTTGTTTTGTGACTTTTCTTAAACTATCAATCCTAAGATTAGATGTCTGTGAATAGATATCTAAACTAAAAATTAAAAAAACACATAACATGATTCCTGTTTTGATGTATCTCATCATATTAACTATAATAGGAGTTAATTGCATATATGTTGAAGAGTATCTTATATAGATGATTATTTAAGGTGATGATTTTACTAAATTACTTATTACTGTGATTAAATACAGAACTCGAAAAACTCTTTTATTTGTTTATA
>JBBRUH010000090.1:0-14352 GCA_038248005.1 Cytophagales bacterium
AGATTCTCGAATAAAAAATTGACATAAATAATTGAAAATCAAAAAGTAACAACTCTAATATGTGAGGACTAAGAATTGTTGGTAGTGAAATATCTTATATTATTGGTTTAAGAAATTGGGTTTATGATTTTTTTAATCATAAACCCAACTCAATTATTTTTTAATAAGTAGATGGTCAAAATTAGTTTGCACTTTAATTTTATTATAAAGTACTGATTATCAAAATTTTACTAAAGTAACTCATCATTTATGACTCATTACTTATTAAGCACCTACTTTCTCTTTTTTCTTAGAAGTTTTCTTGATCATCTCTACAATAATGGCAAGTGCATTTCTATCTTTCTCACTCATCTTAATCACCATCTGCCCTTTAGAGGAGCTTCCCTTATAGTTGTCTGAGGTTGCCTCCATAGAGATAAACTTAGGAAGCACTTCTTTCTCTACTATTGGATCATTGATAGTACCTTTGGGTAGTGATTTAATCACCTTTTGAAAATCAACATACATCACAGAAAGTTTATTATTAGCCATACTAGCTACTTTACTATCTAATCCATTAGAACCTTTAATTGCATTATCACGCAAGGTTTCATTGGTAGTCAGGATGAGCATATCATCTTTCTCAATCAAAAAATACTGTCCCACATCTCCTGCACGCAGTACATAATATTTATCTTTTTTCTTTAATAACATCCCTTCAAATTTGATGAAGATTTTCTCGAGCGTTTTTTTATTGCTAATTCCAAGCCCAACAGAACCTTGTATCTCAGGCTGAAAAATGTTTTCTACATTTAAACTCTCTAATGCCAAGACCATATCGCCACTCAACATCTCAAAGATTTCATCTACACTAATGCCTATCATATCCGCCGTTTGTTTAGCATCTTCTAAATAACCTGCTTCTTCTAATAACTTACGCAAGCCTTTCATCCCGATACCTACTCCAAACAACATCATAGGAGACTTTACAGGAGTAGCCTTTACAAGATTGTCATTCATATTTCCCTTAAATAAATCTTGGTATTTTTTCATCATTTCTGCATTGAGCTTAGACTCTGCATCCAGTATTACTTCTCCCTTGTTGAAGTTTACCAAAAATTTGATACTTTCTGTAAGTTTACTCATATCTTGAATGTTAGGAGGAAGTTCTAGCATGTCAGCACTATTACTTATTGCACTGATTTTTGCATAATCCATCCAAACACCAATATCATAGGTTTTAGACAAAAAAGCCTTGAAATCTTTGTTTTTTGACTCTAAAGAATTGCTAGAAGTAGTCTTTAATACATTTTCGTGGATTGCTTCTATTTCTTTTTGATTCTCACCTTCTTGTAAGGATGTCATGAGCATACTACTTGCATTCCAACTAATCACTGTATTGTCTTTGATAGCATACTGACGACTTCCTTTTTTAGTAATTTTAGGGGTTTCATCTAGTTTTTTGAGACCATCTTCAAATTTTTTAGCATCTTTAATGCCCATGGTAAGACCAACATAGTTTTTTTTCTCATCTTTGTCTGCCTTGATAAAAATATAAGCAGGCTTAGTCAAATCGACACCACTGCCTATTAATTTTGCAATTACATCTGCCTCTTCATCATCTAAATCAGCAGATTTTAAAAGTTCAGGATTGAATAAATCTTTCCATTCGGCAGCCTTAGACGACATGGAGTTGAAGTCTATACTTACTACTATAGATGCTTCACTAGGGATGATAGTCGGTTCTATGCTTTTGCCTCCACAAGCACTTAATAGAATAAGACCTAAAAAAAACAAATAACTTAGGTGAATCTTAAAATATTCCTTCTGATGTTTGGAGTGGTTTTTCATTAGATAAAAATTTGGATTAAAAAATTGATTATTGATTTTTCAGATTATTACGCAAAGTACAATATAAAGAAACAGATTTTTTTGTTTTATTCATAAAAAAAGTAGAATTTTTATGAACAAGTCTAATTCTTATCGTTTTTTTATAGTTTTGCTACATACCTATTTTAAAAAAAGATATGATAGTAGTAACAGGTGCAGCAGGATTTATTGGTAGCTGCCTTATCGGTAAACTCAACGCAGAAAATTTTAATTATATCATCGCAGTAGATGATTTTTCACATCCTGAAAAAGAAGCAAACCTCTCAGACAAAAAAATCAAGGCTCGTGTAGAGCGAAGTGTTTTTTTTGAGTGGTTAGAAGAAAATCATCAGCAGGTAGAGTTCATTTTTCATATAGGAGCAAGGACTGATACCACTGAGTTTGATGTTAATATCTTCAATGAGCTAAATCTCCATTACTCTCAGAAAATGTGGCAAGCTTGTATTAATTATCAGATTCCCCTTGTATATGCCTCCTCAGCAGCTACTTATGGAGAAGGTGAGCTAGGCTATGAAGATAATGAAGAGCTTATTCCTCAACTAAAACCACTCAACCCTTATGGAGATTCTAAAAATGACTTTGATAAGTGGGTACTTAAGCAAGATAAATCTCCGTTTTTCTGGGCTGGCTTGAAGTTTTTTAATGTCTATGGCCCTAATGAATACCATAAAGGACGCATGGCTTCGGTTATTTTTCACGCCTTTAACCAGATTCAGAAGACAGGAGAGATGAATTTGTTTCGCTCACACCGCCCCGATTTTAAAGATGGAGAGCAAAGCCGTGACTTTGTCTATGTAAAAGATTTGATAGAAGTTTGTTATTTCTTGATGCACCATCGCAAAGATTCAGGGATTTATAACTTAGGAAGTGGCAAGGCACGTACCTTTTTAGATTTAGTCAAAAATACTTTTGCGGCTATGAATCAAAAAGAAATAATCCATTTTATAGATACTCCTGAGGACATAAGAGATAAGTATCAGTACTTTACGGAGGCAGCCATGCAAAAGCTAATCAACATAGGTTATGATAAACCTTTTCATACGCTTGAGCAAGGCATAGATGATTATGTTAAAAATTACCTTACATCCCACAAATACTACTAAGCCATTTGAAGAAAAAAGAACTTAGAGAAATATACCAGATTAAACGCCAACAACTCTCAGAGAGTCAGGTAGCTCAGATGAATGAGCAGGTTGCTGATAGATTATTTCAGGAATTAGAGTTGACTCATTATCAATGTCTCCATACTTTTTTACCGATGTTGGCACGCAAAGAGTTTAATAGCTTTTTAGTGCTTGAGAAGGTTTGGCGAGATTTTCCTGAGATAAAGACGGTTGTGAGCAAGACTAATTTTGGATATGTGCATCTTCAGCATTTTATAATCACACCTGAATCTACTCTGATAGAAAATAAATGGGGAATCCCTGAACCAAAGGGTGCAATAGAAGGCGATGTCAAAAAAATAGACATAGTGATTGTGCCTTTATTAGCTTTTGATGCAAAAGGCTACCGAGTAGGCTACGGCAAAGGGTATTATGATCGGTTTTTGGCAGATTGTAGAGAAGATGTGCTCAAGGTAGGTGTCTCATTTTTTGAAGCTATCTCAGAGATTGAAGACATAGACCAATATGATATTCCCTTGGACTATGTGATTACTCCTTATAAAACGCATTGCTTCTAATGAACTCTCACTAAACTAAAAAGCCATTTTTGATTCAATCAAAAATGGCTTTTTTTTAAACTTTATGCTAGCAAAACAGCTCTATTGTTTCACTAAATTAAATGTAAAACCATCAGCAGGTTTTGCAGAAGTACGTTTTAAGTCTGTACCAAATACTAAGTTAATATCACCAGCACCTGATAAAGTTACATTTGTAAATGTGATAGTACCACCATTGTATTGTATAGTAGTAGTTACAGTAGTACTATCTACAGTAAATGTACCTGTAAGAGTTGTTCCATTGATAATTACCGTAACATTAGAGCCTGAGAAGGTTGCTCTAAATCCAGTACTAGGAGTGATGAATGAAGCTTGTGTGCCACTTACCGAACCAAGAATCCAAGTTCCTTGTAAACGGTCTGCTAGCGTGGGTGCATCTTCTCCTCCTCCACAACTAGCTAAAAAAGAGATGCTAAATAAAGCAATTGATAATAGGGTTAAGAATTTTTTTTTCATAATCTGAAAATTAGTTTAAATATGGTAATGATTTTTGATAATTCTATTGAAATAGGGAAATTTTAATTATTATGTGTATTTTTCTTAACTAATACAGTACAAATATAATTATAGTTTTTAATAGAACTAAATTTTTGAGAGATTTTGTATCTTTTTAAATGAAAAAAAACTTGTTCGAGAAAGAAACAAGGGTTTATTACTACATTTGAAAGATGAAAATTTTGGTGAAATAGAGTTTTACTATCATTGAAAGTAGGACAATGGGAAATAACTTCATAAATGAGGATTTAACAAATTAAATTTTAGTAAGAAATGAGTTTTGAAGAAATAAAAAAATTAATAATAGAAGGCTTAGGAGAAGGAATCATTTTGGAAGATGCTCCAGAGGCAATTCAGCCTTTTTTGACTATATCAACGCTTAAAATTGAAGAAGTTTGTCGGTTGTTATATACCCATGAGCAGACTTATTTTGATTTTTTATCTTGCCTTACTGCCATAGACAATGGCATAGAAGCAGGTACAATGGAGGTAGTCTATCATTTATATTCTATTCCTTATGATTTAAAGTTAGTTCTCAAGGTAGTCACTAATCGTCCTAAAGATGATATTCTACCAGAAGTACCAAGTGTAAGTGGTGTATGGCATACAGCTAACTGGCATGAGCGAGAGGCGTATGATTTATTGGGGATTAAATTCTTAAATCACCCTGATTTGCGTAGAATACTGTTGCCAAAAGACTGGGAGGGACATCCTTTACGAAAAGATTATCAGCATCAAGAGCGGTATCATGGAATTAAGGTAGCTTATTAAAGTGATAATTGCTATTAAACTTACATACGTAGCTTTACTTTTGAGAATAACAAAGATAAAAGTTGGTTCTTGTGCAAAATGGCAACAAAATTGACATCGGATAAGTAATAATTCACAATTACCTATTACGAATATGCACAACTTTTTTGAAAAGCCATTCTACGGCAGCACCATCTCAGAGTGGTTTTTAGCACTTTCAATAATCTTAGGTTCTTTGATTGTTGGGCGGATGTTATATTGGTTTTTTACACGCATTATGCGAATGTTTACTGCCAAAACCCAGACTAAGTTAGATGATATCATTGTAGATAAAGTAGAAGAGCCTATCGTGGCAGCTCTTGTAATAGTAGGCGTTTGGTATGGTATCAGTGTTTTAAACTTAGAGCCTGAGATAAGAACCCAGTTAAAAGGAATCGTATATTTATTAGTCATCTTAGATATTGCTTGGCTCATCGTCAGGACAGTAAATGGACTTATTGAGGAATACATAGCACCAGCCGTAGAAAGGTCTGAAAATCATTTAGATGATGCGATTTTGCCCATAGCTAGGCGTGGTTTTGGAATAATTGTATGGTTTGTGGCTATAGTAGTGGGTCTAAACAATGCAGGCTATGATGTAGCTACTATATTGGCAGGCTTAGGGATAGGAGGTTTAGCATTTGCGATTGGTGCCAGAACTACGATTATGAATATGTTTGGGGGATTAAATATCCTCATCACTCAACCCTTCAAGATAGATGACCGAATCCAGATAGACGACCATGATGGCTATGTAGAGAGTATAGGATTGAGTACTACCCGTTTGCGTACTTTTTTAGATAATTTTGTAGTAACAATTCCCAATAAATCCTTTTCAGATAAAGAAGTAATCAATATATCAGCGGCACCAGGTTCAAAAGCAGAGATGATTATTCCTTTGCCAGTAGATACTGCCCCTGCACAGGTACAGGCGCTACTAGATTATTTGAAAGATGTAGCCCTCACTAACCTATATGTAGATAGAGAGTGCAAAGTAACTCTCAAGGGCTTTAATGATTATGCCCTCATTGTTCAGTTTGTTTATTACATCAAGCTAGGAGCTCCTTTTTGGGATATTCAGTCAGAGGTAAACCTAACAGTAATGGATTTTTTAAGAGAAAGAGGGATGCGAGTAGCAGTCAGAAATGGATTTAATCCACCAAGTGAGCCAGGTATATTTAGTGTATCAGATAGACAGATTCGCCGTAAAAAAGAGCGAAATGTAGAAATTATAGAAGATGATGATGGATTTAATTAAGCTAAAAATAATTTTATTCATCTAAAATACAACTCAATGAAACTATATTCAGTTTAGAAGTAAAATATTCACTTAAAAATCATTCTTTATGTCTGCTCAAAAAGAAAAAGTATTTGATATGATTCACCAATATACTGAGTCTGTAGGGCTCAAGCGTGAAACAGTATTTAACCAAGAAAAACAATCTTGGAACTGGCGAACAGGTTCTGCTCGTATCCAAGTATATATTGAGACGGTGCCTCTCAGCAGTGGGAATACTCGAGAATACTTGAGGATTTTTTCCCCTCTTATGCAGCTTCCTCAAAATAATCTACTTGCATTTTATAGACATTTACTGGAGTTAAATGACACCAAATTAGGAGTCAAATTATCTATCATGCCTGATAGTAACTGGGTATATGCTACTTATGAGAGAGATATTAGGGGGATTGATTACCATGAGGTATCCACCTGTATTGCTGACCTAGAGTGGTGGGCTGATAAGTTAGATGATGAGCTAAAAGCACAGTTTGGGGATTAGTAATGGGAGATTGGATAAATAAAATACTAGGAGATTGAGTTGTTGAGTTATTAGGTCATTGGATTATTACTCAATTACTCAATCACTTAATAAGCGAATTTCCCAGTTTCTAAATTTTCAATAACCCAATCTCTTAATCTCCCAATAACCCAATCTCTTACTTAATCCCCATTATAACCAGAGAGGTTAAAAATATTCCTTGCATCTTGATTAGCCATCAATTGCTGAAAAGTTACTTCTGAGTTGCGGCTAAGATATTTTTGAATGATACGGTAGCCAAGCCACCTTCCAATGCGTCCAGGACATTTTTTATTAATCTCTGCCACAAAAGGATGTTCTTCCAAATAACTTGCAATTACTTTTTGATTAGTAGAAAAGAGAACTTCTTTTTCTATTAGATGTCCCCAAATATATTCTCTGTTTTTTTCATCCTCTATATTAGCAAGTTCTGTACTTGTATAGCCAAAAAGAATTGAATCAGCTATGGTAGGCATCATAGTTTTAGTAAAATGATAGGCTTTGCCATGATAAATCATCTCAGCAAGGGCAGTTTTATCTTCAAAATTAGTTTTATTGTACTTATTAGATAGGTACATCACCACTGTAGGTACGATAGACTTTTTGTGAAATCTATGCCAAATGTAGTCAGGAATCATCTCTACAGGAGGTCTATAACGTGCTTCACTTCCCATAAAAAAATCTAGACTAATGACTATCATATCATCTGATACAAATAAATCTGTACCATAAAAACTACCCAGCCCAGTAATAGTAGTATATATTTTAGGTTCTTTAAACTCAGGGTAATAGTATTTGATGTGTCTAAAAGCATCTTCAAACTCAGCTTGTATATCATCAATATTACCATATTTCTTAGCTACATCATCAAATAAAGTATCTAGAGCTGGCTCATTAAGCATCTGATAAAGCTGGTCAACAGCTATAGAGTCATGAGGTAACTGACTACGACGCATATATTTTTCTGAAAAATCAGGATGTTTCTTCAAAAAATCCTCAATTTCTGCTCTACTTTTTAGTTTCCGTAAGTCTTGCTCAAGGCGGACTATTTTCACAGAAGCTTCTATCCCCTCTAAGTTTGCAGCATCATGGATTCCCTCTGAGCTTCCACAAGCTCCAAGCAATAAGGTAAATAATAAAAATAATGAACTACCAATAAATGCTTTCATAAAAAATATCAAATCAAAGTTTAATGAATGACCAAGGAATATGATTTTAAAAAAGTATCAAACTAATAAGATATTAGAATATCTCATTTTTCTAGGATAACTACTCACTAACGAACAAACTTCAAAGATTATTAATAAAAATAAAAGAGGTGTCTTTCTTCTTAGTAAAATACTAAAAATAAACTAGTCATTATTAGCTATTAAAATACTCATTATCAGGTAATTAAAAACTTGTAATTCATGACTTATATTTCATAACTCACTTAGTAGAATTAAATACAAAAGCCGAAGGATTCATACAATCACTTCGGCTTTTAAGGAATATTAAGATCTTAGGCTACGATTTTCTTTTCTTCATCCTCCTCTATTTCTATGTTACTAGAAATATTTAGCTCAATATCATCACCGTGTTTATCACTGAAAGTAAACGAAGTGAGTGGCAAAGATGAATCCGTTACGAGACGAACCCATCGACCATACTTCATGAACCAACGCCTTTGTTTGCTGAGTATTCCTTTGGTAAAGTAAGCATGCAAATAAGGATGTACTGTGATAGTAAGGTTTTTGGTATTTTGCTTGATAATCAGATGCTTGATATTATTCTCGATTTCATCCGAAACCAATATACTTGCAGAGATTTTACCTGAGCCATTGCAAGTAGGGCAAGTCTCACGGGTAGTAATATTTAACTCTGGACGTACTCTTTGTCGTGTAATTTGCATCAAGCCAAATTTGGTCAGAGGCAATACTGTGGATTTAGAGCGGTCTTTGCGAAGCTCATCACGCATGCACTGAAAAATCTGATGCTTGTGTTCGTGAGAACGCATATCAATAAAATCTACGATAATAATCCCACCCATATCACGGATACGTAATTGTCTCGCTACTTCTTTGGCAGCTTCCATATTTACGTGAAAAGCAGTACTTTCTTGATCTTTTTCGCTGTTAGACTTATTACCACTATTGACATCTATCACGTGTAATGCTTCCGTATGCTCAATGATAAGATAGCCTCCATTAGGCAAACTGACAGACTGACCAAAAAGCGACTTGAGTTGCTTCTCGATACCCATACTTTCAAAAAGTTTGGACTTACCATTGTGTAATTTGACCATTTTTTCGTGATCAGGAGAGATAGTCTTCACATAAGATTTTACTTCGTCATAAATTGTACGGTCATCTACAGTGATACTATCAAAATTATCATTCAATAAATCTCTCAAAATGGAAGAAGCACGGTTCATCTCTCCGACGATTCGGTCACGAGGCTTACCAGAACGAAGTTTGTGCATGCCTTCTTCCCATTTATCTACAAGATTCTGCATATCCTTGTCTAGCTCAGCCACTTCTATTTTTTCGGCATTGGTACGCACGATTACCCCAAAGTTTTGAGGCTTAATAGAAGAAACAAGGCGAACGAGGCGTTGACGCTCTTCTTTACTTGTGATTTTTTTGGATACATTGACAGTATTGCTAAAAGGTACTAAGACCACATAGCGTCCTGCAATAGAAATCTCACAAGAAAGGCGAGGCCCTTTGGTTGATATAGGTTCTTTGATAACCTGTACCAAGATTTGATTATTGCGGCTAAATAACTGACTTACTTTTCCGAGTTTATCTATTTCAGGGAGTAGGTCAAAGTCTTTTAAGCGATATGAAATCTGCTTTTTTGACATTACAATCCTACTAAATTTATTGAGAGAGTTAAAGTTTGGTCCTAGGTCTAGGTAATGTAAAAAGGCATCCTTTTCATATCCTATATCTACAAAAACGGCATTAAGACCAGGAACTACTTTTTTAACTATCCCGAGATAAATATCTCCTACCGTGAAATCATTATTATGATACTCCTCGTGGTATTCTACTATTTTTTTGTTTTGTAGTAAAACAATTCTGTCAGATTTGGCCGCAGAACTAATGGCTAATTCGTTGCTCAAAATACAATCACATTTACAATATTTTTTAATTTTAAAACATGGTATGGCAGCGAGTAAGCAAAAAGTGTCTAGGAAAAAAACAAAAACTGATGAGGAACATTTACTATTCCATAGCTTATAACTAGCTTATTTATCAAACTTAGATAACTGTATATATGAATTTAGCTTTGATTTGGAAGTTTTTATCTTATAAACGATAAACACTTTTAATCAAAGTTTGATTTTCACCAAAATCATAAACATAAGTTTAAAAACTAATTATAAACTAATCACGTTTTTGATATTTTTTTAAACAGGTCAAATCAGCCAAACCTAGACTATTAATTATTTAAAGGGAGGGCTTATGATGTTAGTATCTTTATAATAGAAAACTGTCAATATTTTTTTTAAACTCTTTAATAAATACCTTTGAAGGAGAGGTAATAAATATAAGATTTTAATTTATTTTTCTGCAAGATAGATAAAATTCTCAACCTGCATATTCTAAAAATTGATAAGTAACAATCTATATTGTTTAGAACTGAGTTTAGACCAATTATTTGCCAACTGCCAAAGTGCTATGAAATACCAAAAAGATACTTTTGAAATTAAAAGTCTTTTTTTGGTCATTTAGCATTTTTTGTTAGGTTATTTCTTTTCAGAAACTTCAACAAAAAGGCAAACCGTTTTGCTCTCGTAAGTCGCAAAACGGTTGGAGGCACATCAAAAAATGACTAAGAATTTACTTTTTCTTATGTCTATTTTTTCTCAAGCGTTTTTTACGCTTGTGTGTCGAAATCTTGTGTCTTTTTCTTTTCTTTCCGCAAGGCATACTTTTAAATGTTTAGGTTTAATAATTAATTTTACTTCAACTGCGACAAATACTCTTTTGCGGCCATTTGTAACAAAGAATCAGTTTCATTTTTAATAACTTCTTCAAAAATCTTTCTAGCTTCTTGGTTTTTACCCAAGCCAGCATAAGATTGCCCTAAAAATATTTTTGCTTCTCCATTTTTTGGATTTACAGAAATTAATATCTTGAAACGATCGATTGCTTTCTCGTATTGTCCCGATTGCATTGAAAATAATCCTAAATTAAGGAGTGCAAGTTCGTTGTTCGGGTCTTCTTCTATTACCTCTTTGAGCATCAAAATACCTTTCATTGGGTTAGAAGAAGTAACTTGAGTAATGGCGAGCTTCGTCTTGGCTTTAAAATCTTTTGGATTTTCAGAGAGCAATTGCTCTAAATATCTTTTGGCTATATCGCCGTATTCTTTTGCTTTCTCAGCATTAATAATTCCATAAAAATTAAATGCTTCATAATACCCATCTGCGGCTTTTTCAACAGCTGCAAGATTATTTGGGTCTTTTAATACAGCATACTCTAAATAATGTGCTGCACTATCAAATTGACTTACTCTTTTATAGATTTGTGCAATTGAATCTGCAAAGGTAATACTTTTTTGTGTATTATCTTCACTCTCTAAAAGCTTTTTGAGACGAATAAGTTCCTTTGATAATTCTTCGGGGAGGTTTTGCTGATGTGCATCAGGCATTACAGCAGTTTGATTATCAGTGCTTTTATCTGAATTTAAGGTCTTTTCTTTATTGCTCACTACTACCTTAGGAAGTTGGAACATTCCTAATATTACTAGTAAGATGACGAAAAGTAGAACAATTTGAGGGATACGCATAGTTTTTTTCCTAAATCAAATCGTTGAACCTAAATGTTTAGCCTCAACGATTTATTTTCATCTTATTTATCAGCTTCTTTTTCTTTTTCTTCTTCGCTAAGCCGCTTGCTGAGTATTTCACTTTCTTTTACTTTTTTAATAAAAGTTTTAGAAGGTTTAAAACTAGGAACATAGTGAGATTCTATAATCATCGCTGTATTTTCAGAAATATTTCTGGCTACTTTGCGAGCTCGTTTCTTATTCACAAAACTTCCAAAGCCACGCACGTAGATGTTTTCACCTTTCTCCATGGACATTTGAATGACGTTGAAAAAAGATTCTACTGTCATTTGAACTTCATCTTTATTGATGCCGGTTTGTTCAACAATTTCGGCAATTACTTCCGCTTTAGTCACTTGTAAATGGGTTTAAATCTTGAAAACAATCTATAATACGCTAATAACCATAAGGTTATGTTATGCAAATCTAATTTTTGATTTTATATTTTGAAAGTCTTTAGACTAAAAAAAATAAAATTAATGTGTTTTTAGGTGTTAATTCTTGATTTTACAGAGATTTCATAGCAAAAAATAGCCCATATCGATTTTATATGGTTTTATAATTTATGTTTTTGTACCTAAGTTTGTGTCAAAAAGCAAGCATGAGTCCTTCTAATTTTTCAAAATCGATTATTAATTGGTATCATCAATATCATCGGGACTTGCCTTGGCGAAATACTCAAGACCCTTATCTTATCTGGCTTTCTGAGATTATTCTTCAGCAGACTCGTGTCAAACAAGGTCTGCCTTATTATCAAAAATTTGTAGAATCATACCCTACTGTTTTTGAGTTTGCAAAGGCTGATATACAGGAAGTCCTTCGTCTTTGGCAAGGACTAGGTTATTATAGCAGAGCTAGAAACATGCACGAGACTGCAAGATATATCTCTAATGAGTTACAAGGGAAATTCCCTGATAATTATAAGCAACTTTTAAAATTGAAAGGGGTAGGGACTTATACTGCCGCAGCGATTGCTTCTTTTGCTTATGGTGAAGAGGTAGCAGTCTTAGATGGGAACGTATTTAGAGTCTTAGCACGTTATTTTGGAATAGCAACAGATATTGCTTCTTCACAAGGGCAAAAAGAGTTTTCAGCATTGGCTCAAGAGTTACTGCCTGCCAAGCAATCAGCTGTCTATAACCAAGCTATGATGGAGTTTGGGGCAATGCTATGTAGCCCACAAAAGCCTAATTGTATGTACTGCCCATTGCAAGGTGATTGTGTAGCCTTTGCCCAAAACCGTGTAGCGGAGCTTCCTGTCAAAATCAAAAAGATAAAACAAAAAGAACGCTTCTTTAATTATATTTTATTTATAAATGAAGAGGGTGAAATAGCCTTACAGCACCGTCAGCAAAAAGGAATATGGCAAGGACTCTATGAATTTTATTTATTAGAAAGTGAAGAGCCAATAGAATATGAGCAATTAATAGGAAAATTACCCATAGTAGTCTCAGAATCAATGGTTTTGGAAGAGGCAGCACAAGATTTTAAGCATGTTTTGACACATCAAATTATACAAACTCGTTTTTGGAAAGTAAAGATTTTGCCTAACTTTGAAGCAAGAAAATATTTTCCACAACTTAGTTTTTATCAAATAGAAGAAATAAAAAAACTACCCAAGCCAATTTTGATTCATAATTATTTGGATAAACATTTTTTTTGAGTAGATTTATGAGCAATTTTGCAGAAATATTTAACTATATAAAAAAGTATGGCTAGTTATAACAAAATTACCCTTATCGGGAACTTGGGTAGAGACCCTGAGACAAGAGAGTTCCAAGGCAGAAAAGTTACTAATTTTTCGATAGCTGTCAATGACAGTTACACCAAAAGCGATGGGCAAAAAGTAGAACGTACACAATGGTTTAGAGTAAGCTTTTGGGGAAATACTGCCGAAGTAGCAGAAAAATACCTCAAACAAGGTGATCAAGTATTTGTGGAAGGTCGACTAAGCACTCAAGAGTACCAAGATAAGGAAGGGAAAACACGTACTTCTCTTGAAGTAAGTGGTGCACAACTTACACTTTTAGGTTCTGCTAGTGGAGGGATTAGCCCTCAAGGTTCAGATTCTGATAACAGAGTACAAGAGCCACAAGCCCCTATTCAAGATTCATCGTCAGATGATGATTTACCCTTTTAGTTTTTTTCATTAAATCAATCAATGTTGGACACAGGCACAGATTCGGAGAGTTTTTTGGGAATGTATGTATTGATAGGAGCGGCAGTCGGTCCCGTGTTCTACATTTTGAATTGTTTTATTTTAGTTATTTTATTGGTTTTATCAGCCATGATTTCTGGTTCGGAAATCGCACTCTTTTCACTCAGTAGTGAAGATATAGAGGACTGTAAAAATAGTGATAATAAAGCTGAACAAAGAGCTATAAAATTAGTTGAAAAACCACAACTTTTATTAGCTACTATACTGATATTCAATAATCTAGTGAATATTACAATAGTTACACTTTGTACTTTTATTACTTGGCAAATATTTGAAACTCGTAACCCAGAAGGACTAGTTATTGTTCTTCTGACTCTAATAGTTACGATACTTTTACTTTTCTTTGGTGAGCTACTTCCCAAGGTCTATGCAAGTCAATATAATCGTTCTTTTATTCAAAAGACTGTATTCTTAATAGATTTTGCTTTTGTGATTTTTAAACCTTTATCTCTGGTTTTAGTGGCTATCAGCAATGTAGTGGGAAAGCGAATAGAGAGAAAAGGCTATAAGATTCATTTGGATGAACTTCCTGAGTTCATTGACAGAATGCCCATTGAAGGTGATAATGTAGATAAAGAAAAGGAAATTTTGAAGGGTATTGTCAATTTTAGTTCTACTTCTGTGCAAGAAATCATGACTTCACGCCA
>JBBRUH010000091.1:0-14326 GCA_038248005.1 Cytophagales bacterium
TCATACGCAAAAGTTTTAGTGCCATGCAGAAAAAATGGATTCCAGACATGGCTTGCATAAAAAGTATCTTGAGCAGCTTGGAAAGCAGCTTTAGCAGTATCTTCTCTACTTCCTGTAACTTGTGTAACCTCAGCTCCACAAAATTCCATTTGATTGATTTTGGCTATTGAAGTGCCTTCTGGTACAAATATCTGACATTTTAAATTAGCTAAGGCAGCATACTGAGCCACAGAAGCACCTGCATTTCCAGAGGAATCTTGCACTACAGATTGAATCCCTAAAGCTTTGATTTGGCTCATCATCACGCTTGAGCCTCTATCCTTATAAGAACCTGAGGGAAAAAGATAGTCTAACTTTATCCAAGCCCATTTTTCACCAAAACTTATTTTTTGTAGAGGTGTAAATCCTTCTCCAAAACTCACAATAGAAGAATCAGAAGGTAAAGGCAATGCTTCACGGTATCGCCATAAGTTAGGCGGTAAATGCTTGACCCAATCCCAATCTAGGTCAGGCACATACTCTATATCTAGTAAGCCTCCTGATTCACTACACCAAATCGGAGTATCAAGAGCATAAGTTTCTCCTGTAGATTTGCAAATTAAATTCATCGTGCTAATTTCCATATTTTTTTGTAAATTTATCGCTATATGTCGCCTAAATGTTATCTCTTCAAGTATTTGGGTTATATCTTCCATAAATTATCAAAATTTGTTATCTTCACCAAAACTTTTTTTGAATAATAACTTTATTAATTATGAAAATTTTAAGAACACCTGAGAATGCTTTTGCTGACCTTGCTGATTATCCTGTTGAGCCTCATTATGTAGAAGTAGCAGGACTCCGAATGCACTATGTAGAGGAGGGCGAAAATGCCAACGAAACTGTTTTGATGCTTCACGGTGAGCCTTCTTGGTCTTATCTTTACCGCAAGATGATACCGATAGTGGCACAAGCAGGCTACAGAGTCATTGCCCCTGATTTGATTGGTTTTGGTAAATCAGATAAACTCACAGAAGCAAGTGCTTATTCTTATCAACAACATGTAGATTGGATGACTTTTTTTATAGAAACTCTTGATTTACAGGATATTACGCTTGTCTGCCAAGACTGGGGAGGCTTGATAGGGCTAAGAGTAGCTGCTGAAAATGAAAGTAGATTTAAGCGTATTACAGCTGCCAATACTTTTTTACCTAATGGGCAAGGTACTCCTGCAGAGGCTTTTTTACAGTGGCAAGAGTATGCTAAAACTTCTCCATCTTTTAATGTAGGTAAAATAGTAAGTGGTGGCTGTGTCAATAGACTAAGTCCTGAAGTAATCGGTGCGTATGATGCTCCATTTCCTGATGATACTTACAAAACAGCTGCTCGTATTTTCCCATCTCTAGTACCTACTAGCCCAGATAATCCAGCAGTACCAGCCAATATCAAGGCTTGGGAAGTCTTACAAAAATGGGATAAACCTTTTTTGACTGCTTTTAGTGATTCAGACCCAATCACCAAAGGAGGAGATAAGTTTTTTCAAAAAGTAATCCCTGGCACTCAAGGACAAAAGCATATTACCATCCAACAAGGAGGACACTTTTTACAGGAAGACAAAGGAGAGGAATGGGCAGAAGCTATTGTGGCTTTTATCCAAGATAATCAATAGAGATAAAATACCATTATTTAAAAATAACCCCTTCACAAATTTGAAGATTCGTGAAGGAATTGTTTTTTTGAGAGAATACCAGTAAGTTTTCTATTGCAACAAACTTAACATATCATCTGGACTGAGTGATTTCACAAAGCCTTCTTCACTACTGATAATATTTTCTGTTAGTTGTCTTTTACTCTGTTGCAATGCCAATATTTTTTCTTCTACAGAATTACGACTGATAAATTTATAAGTAAAAACAGTACTCGTCTGACCGATTCGGTGAGCTCTATCTACGGCTTGTGCCTCTACGGCAGGATTCCACCAAGGGTCTAATAAAAATACATATTCGGCAGCCGTTAGATTGAGTCCTACTCCACCTGCTTTGAGCGAAATCAAGAAAACTTTATACTTATCATCTGTCTGAAAAGTCTCTACTTGGGCTTGTCTATCACGGGTAGAACCATCTAGGTAAGCATAAGGGATTTTTTGCTCATCTAGGTATTCTCTTAATATGTCTAAGTGCTTCACGAATTGACTAAATACCAAAACTTTATGCCCTTCACTAATAATATTTTCTAATTTATATCGCACATCTTCCATTTTACCTGAGTCGCCTTTGTAGTCTTCTTCTACCAAGCGGGGATGATTGGCGATTTGCCTGAGTTTAGTCAGTCCTTGAAGCAATAGAAACTGAGAACGCTGAGTTCCTTTCTGCTCCATTTCTAATAAAATCTGATTGCGGTATTGAGATTTGGTGCGTTCATAGAGTTCTTCTTGAGCTTCGTTCATCAAGCAATATTGTATATTTTCTATCTTCTCAGGTAAATCTAGAGCTACTTGAGATTTAAGTCTTCTCAATATAAATGGCTTGATAATTTGAGATAATTTTTGAGATTTTTCTATGTCTTTTTTACGCTCAATAGGATTTAAAAACTCATTCTTGAAGAAAGTCTGTGTACCCAAAAGCCCAGGATTGATAAAAGACATTTGCGACCAAAGGTCAAGCGTAGTATTTTCTAAAGGCGTACCAGTCAAGATAAGGCGATGCTTGCTACGAAGTTCACGGACAGCCTGTGAAATATTAGAGCTAGGATTTTTGATGGCTTGTGATTCATCTAAGATTACATAGTGAAAGGGATAATTTTTGAGTAAATCTATATCAATCCGTACAATTCCATAAGAAGTAATGATTAAATCATATTCAGAGAAGTAGTCTATTTCTTTGTTCCGATTTGTGCCAGTGTAATTAAATATTTTAAGTTCGGGAGTAAATTTACTTGCCTCTAGCTCCCAGTTATAAATCAACGAAGTAGGAATAATAAGCAACGAAGGTGCTTTTGCTTTTTGCTTTTGAGACTGAAGCAAGGCAAGTGTCTGCACAGTTTTTCCCAGACCCATATCATCTGCTAGACAGCCACCAAAGCCATATTCATTGAGGAAATTGAGCCAATTGTAACCAGACTTTTGATAGCTTCGAAGTGTGCCTTCAAAGCCCTCAGGAAGGTCATACTCATCTATTTTTTCAAAATCCTTGAATCTTTGTAGCTTCGTATGAAAGCGTACTTGAGCATATTCTCCGTGTCTTAGCTCTTCTATTAAGTTAAGATGATGTTTTTTAAGGGTAGGTAATTCTCCATTATCTTGCTCTGCAAAGGCAAAAAGTTCTGCGTATTGGCTAACCCAAGCCTCTGGAATGACGGCTATTTCACCATTAGGCAATGCAAATTCAGTCTTTTTTTGTAAGATATATTTTCTTAATTGCAAGAAAGGAATTTCATATTCTCCAAAATAAATCTTGGCATAAATATCAAACCAGTCTGTATTTTCATTGATTTCTAAGCTAATCTGTGCTTGCCCCAAGAAGTAGCGTTTGCTAGATTGGGTTTGTTGTATAATCTGAAAATTATATTCTTTGAGTACATTAGAATGTGTGCTAATCCATTGGAAAGCCTCTCCACGAGGCATTGTGTTTTCACCCTTACGCAAAGTAAGTTCTAATCTTTCCAAGAATCTGATGACATCTCGCTCATAAATCAAATTTCGTTTGACCCTATAAAAGGTATATTCATCTTCTTGCTGTTGAAGTTGTACTTTTACGCCTTTTTTATCATAGCCTTTAGCCTTGGGGTCTAGGGCTTTAAAGCTAAAATTATCATACTTAAAGACAAGTTCTAAGCAAATATCTTCTTGTGGAGTATCTTCACCAAATAGATTTTTGGTTTCTCCTTTTTTCTCAGAGAGCACTAGCTGAGGATGAGGATTATATTGAACCGTATCTATCTTAAAACCATCTGCAAACACATCACAAGTAGCAATGAGAGGCACAATGAATTTTTTGTAATAGGTTTCTTCTAATTTACGAGGGATAGCAATAAAAAATTTATTTAAAAAAGGCTTTAATTTATAGCCATCTATGTTTTCAGTAAAGTGATAAATCATATCCCCTAGCACCATCCAAGCAGGCTCATAGGCTAAGATAAAAGCTCCTTTGTGCTGAAAATCTAATTTTTTATTTTTGTATTTGAGTGTTGGAAAATAATTAGTACCTTCCTCATTGCGTCTGAAGTGAAATAAGACACTCACAGATTCATCTGCAATCTTGAGTTTTTTCCAGATAGGGCTACCATCTTTGCCCATCACAAACACTAATTTATCGTTTTTAAGCCGAGCTATAATCTTCGCCATTCGCTCTTCAATGTATAACTCTATGAGTTTTTGGAGAGGTTTATCCCCTTTTTCTGCGTCATATACTTTAAGGAAAAACTCAGTGGGTTTTACTTTTTTAGTATAGAATTTTTTGACAATGTTTTCTTGTTGTATTTGCTCTATGAGTTTGATTAGCTCAAAATCATTTTCATCCAAACCTTTAGCAAATTCACGTGCATTTTGTGAGGATATATTTTGGTGTTGGAAGGTAAGAGAGCCTTTCGAGTTTACCTGAATTACGAATGATTCGAGCAGGTATCCTAGGCACTCATGCTGAAAAATAGAGTAAACAATTTGAAATGGTTGGGTAGTAGATACTTTCATTTTAATATAAAATAATCTGCAAACTAATCATTGATTTGATTATCAGCAAATTACTAAGGTTAAAGTTTTATGAAGTTTATAGTTTTAGAAGGATAGAAAAGTGATTTTAGCAAATTAGGATTCAATATCCTTTAAAACTGAATTCCTTTTGGGGTAAGAGTACGGTTTTGCCATTTTCCTTCAGCTAGGATACGTACTTCTTTATAGCCTATTGCGAGAAGCATTTGAGCAGTCTCAGCAAATTGCTTACTTACTTCTTGAGGGTGATGAGCATCAGAGTTAATCATTACTGGTATTTTGAGAGTAAGGGCTTTTTTGAGAATCCAAGGGCTTGGATAGGTTTCTATTGATTTCTTTTTGTAAATACCTCTCGTATTTACCTCTAAGATAGAGCCAGATTTGGCAAGTACTTTAAGGGTTTTATTGATTTCTTTTTTATACCAATCTTCAGTTTCATCAAAGAAAAACTCTTTTCGGTTATGTATCTTTATCTTATCAAGATGTCCCAATATTTCAGGACACTGCTCCTCTAACATTTGTCTAGTAAGTGCATAATAGCGTTTGATGGCTTTTTTGATATTTCCTTTAAAAATCTTTTTAAGTCCTTTCTTGAAAAGGGAGGTCTTTCCATCTATCTCCCATGGCTGTCCACTATCAGGAAAGCTATCCACAAAATGAATAGAACCAATGATGTAGTCAAGCTTAAGGCTACGGATAAAGCTACTCGTAGGCCCTACTACTTCTGGAATAAAATCTACTTCCATCCCGAGATAAACTTCTATCAAATCTTCAAATTTTTGTTTGAGATATTCTCCTTCTTCTAAGTATTGGGCTACTTTTTCGTAGGGCATTGCCCATGGAGTAGAGATGGTCATAGGAGCATGGCTAGAAAAGCCATAAACTCTAATTTTTTGTCTGATGGCTTCGTGTAGATAATCCTCCATTTCATTGCTTCCATCGCAATAACGGCTGTGGCTGTGATAGTTAGTCCAAGACATCTGTATCAATGCTAAGTAAGATAAGTGATGAACTATTAATATTTAAAGTACTCATAATCAGCGATTTACTTTAATTAATTGAGTAATCTATCTATTTCTATTATGTTGCTAAAAAGATAAAATTATCATTCTATACAAACTAAACAAAGATAAAGAATTAAGCTTTTATCTTCTAAGATTTAGAATATTTTTTATGTATATCTTATTTTTCTAGTCAAATCCATTAAGGATTAATAGCTGGTATAGCTCTTAACAACTATATAAAATAGCCTGAAAGGCTTGAACATTAAAACTTGGGGCATCGTCCCAAGCTACTCAACATTAGAATTCAACAACTGGACTACAAAAACAAAAACCCTATTAGAATAACTCTAAGAGGGTTTTTAAAAAGTAGTATTCTTAAAAATATAATTTACAGCGTAAAGCCTAAAAAGCTCAAAAAGCCAAAAGACATTAAACCTACCAATACAAAGGTAATTCCTAAGCCTCGCATGGGTGCAGGTACTTCTGAATACTTGATTTTTTCACGGATGGCGGCTAATGCTACTACTGCTAGTAACCAGCCTATTCCTGAGCCTAACCCAAATACTGTAGCTTCTGCCAAACCATAAGGGCGACCAAGCATAAATAAGGCTCCTCCTAAGATAGAACAGTTTACAGCAATGAGTGGTAAGAAAATACCCAAAGCACCATACAGTGCTGGAGAGAATTTCTCAATAAGCATTTCTAGTAGCTGAACAAAGGCTGCAATAACAGAGATAAAAATAATCAGTGTCAAAAAGCTTAAATCCAATGTTGCTAAATCTGCACTTATCCATCCTAATGCTCCTTTTTTAAGGATGAAGTTATAAATCGCCCAATTAAGAGGCACAGTAAGGGTCAATACAAAAGTAACTGCAGCTCCTAGACCTACAGCTGTTTTCACGTTTTTAGAAACTGCTAAGTAAGAGCACATTCCCAAAAAGTAAGCAAAAATCATATTATCTACAAAGATGGAGCGTACTCCTAGATTAATTAGTTCCATAATATTTATTTTATATCAGATGAAATAAATTCAATAATTAGGCTTCTTCTACGTAGCCATTCCAAGAACGCTGTGCCCAGATAAGTAAGCCTACTACTATAGCAGCACCTGCTGGCAAGAGCATTAAGCCATTGCCTTGGTAGTCAAGTCCTACTGCCTCAAATACTTTAAAGCCAAAGAGAGAACCAGCACCAAGAAGTTCTCTAAAAAAAGCTACGATTACTAGGATGATAGCATACCCAAAAGCATTGCCCAATGCATCTAAGAAAGAAGGCCAAGGTTTGTTGTTTGTAGCAAAAGCCTCTAAACGACCCATTACAATACAGTTAGTGATAATCAGCCCGATAAACGCTCCCAAATCTTTGGCTACATCATATACAAATGCCAATAAAAGTTCATTCACTACAATTACAAAAGTAGCAATGACTGCCAATTGTACTACAATACGGATACTTGAAGGTATCGTATTCCGAATCAATGAAGTAACTAAACTTGAGCAACACATCACAAATACCACTGCCACACCCATTACGAGGGCAGGCTTCATCTGTGCAGTAATTGCAAGTGCCGAGCAAATCCCCAATACTTGTACGGTGATAGGGTTATCACCATCAAGAGGATCTGTGATTAGTTTACGGTTTTTCTTAGAAAACAAAGGTTCAGAGACTATCTCTTTTACCTCCTCTACAGTTGCCGTGTTTTCTGCCATGATTTATATATTTTTAAATTGATAATTCATTAATAATTTTATTGAGTAACTAGGCTCACTTCTCCTCCACTTTTAGAAGCCATATAGCTTTTATAAGCTTCAAAGTATTGTACTAACATTTTATTGAGACCGACAGCAGTAATGGTAGCTCCAGACATTCCATCTACTTTGTGAGGTTTACCAGAGTAGTCATTACCTTCTCCTTTTTGCATCTGTACTACGGTAAGGTCACTGCCTTCCATGATAGATTTCCCTTTAAATCTAGATTGGATTTCTTTTTCTGTGATTCTAGCTCCTAGCCCTGGAGTTTCTCCTTTGTGAAGAAAAATAGTGCCTTCTATAGTTTTGAGGTCGGATTTGAGTGCTACATAGCCCCAAATAGAATCCCAAAGGCCAAAGCCCCACATAGGAAATACATAATAGCCTACTTCACCTGGCTTAGCAGGATCTGCTATTTCATAAACGGGAAGTTTTCTTTCAGCTATAGGCTTAGGGTATTCGTCTGAAACAGAAACTTTATCTACGGTTATTTCTAGTTTTTTTCCAGAAGCATCTACTACATAACTAGCCACTACTAATTTAGAGTATAACTCGTTTACTTCTTTGGCTGATTTACCAGTCAAATCCATCGTAGTACCTAGTATATTTTTTTTAGTGTCAAAGGCCTCATTAGCTTCTTTAAAAGGCTTGAGTGCTTGTGAGGCAATTCCAAGCAATGAACCACATACCACAGTAAGTATAATGGTATAAATTAAGACGTAACTATTTGATTTTTTTGCCATGATTTTAAGCAATTTTTAATTTAAGTCGTTTGATTCTTCGGTTTTTATTCGCTTCTATGACATAATAATCAATCAAAGGAGCAAATACATTCATCAACAATACAGCCAACATAATACCTTCTGGATAAGCAGGATTAAATACACGAATCAGCACTGTCAAAGCACCAATCAAAAATCCATAATACCATTTACCTACTTCGGTTTGTGCGGCTGATACAGGGTCAGTAGCCATAAATACAACTCCAAAAGCCAATCCACCCATTACTAGGTGATAGTGTGGAGGAATAGCCATAAAAGCATTTCCACCAGGAATTACATAAAATAGAGCTGCCATCACATACGCACCTACAAAACCACTCACAATGATTTTCCAACTACCTACTCCTGTAAATATCAAGATACCTGCACCAATAAGGCACATCAATGCAGAAGTTTCACCTATAGAGCCTGGCACGTTTCCAATAAAAAGATTTTCAAAGGAAAAAAATGAACCAAAGGAAGCAAGTGCATCTGTAGTATTTTGGTCGGCTGCAATACCGAGTGCAGTAGCGCCCGCGTAGCCATCTACTATTTTTTCACCACCTGTATAGACCCATACATCTGTAGCTCCTGCCATATCACCTGGATAAGCAAAGTATAAGAAAGCTCTTGCAGTCATAGCTACATTCAAAACGTTCATGCCAGTGCCTCCAAAAACTTCTTTGGCTACTACTACTGCAAAAGCAGTAGCTACTGCCACTTGCCACCAAGGAATAGTAGGAGGCATGACCAAAGGAATCAACATCCCTGTAACCAGATAACCCTCATTTACGGAGTGTCCACGCTGTACGGCAAAATAAAACTCTATCCCTAGCCCAACAGCATAAGAAATAACTACTACGGGCAAAACTACCCAAGCACCTATGATGAGTTTATCTATAAAACTAGCCTCTAGATTACCTAGGGCTAAGAAATGTTGATGTCCTACATTCCACATACCAAACAATAAACACGGAATCATCGCAATGATTACGGTCATCATCATTCTTTTGAGGTCTATTGCATCTCTAATTTGGGCTCCAAGCTTTGGCGTAGTGTGTTTAGGCACAAAAGCAAAAGTCTCAAAAGCATCATAAGCAGGGTGCAGTTTCTCTAACTTTCCTCCCTTTTCAAAGGCAGGCTTTATTTTGTCTAGCGTATCTCTAACAAATTTCATATCCTTATTATAATGGTTTTTATTTTATGTTTTATGTTTCTAATCAATGTTCAAGCAAAAAGTTTGAAGCATCTTTTAGCTTTTAAGCTTCTTGTAAAGCATCTATTCCTTCTCTTAATATGCGTTGTATTTCCATTTTAGAAACATCTACAAATTCACATAAAGCAAAGTCTTCTTCTAATACTTCATAAATACCCAAGGCTTCCATCTCTTCAAAATCATTGGCTAAGATAGCTTTGAGTAAAAATACTGGATAAATATCCATCGGAAGTACTTGCTCAAATACGCCACTTTGTACTATAGCTCTCTCTTCTCCATTCATGTTGGTGTTTAAGACACGTTCTTTTTTGGGAGAAAGAAAAGAAAATAATCCAAAAGCTCGGTGAAAACTAAGTTTTTTGCTAGTAGGTAAAATCCAACCCAAAAACTCATAATCATCTCCTTCTGGAATCACTGAGATTAGATTATGGTTAAATCCAATAATATCTTCTTTGCTTACTTTCAGACCCGTAAGTACATTGCCAGATACGATTCTAGAGTTAGTATCTTTTAATTTATTTTCTACTAATTTAGCAATAGAGATACCATTTTTGATTTGATAATATTTAGGCTCTATCACTTCTGAACCAGCTAAAGCAATCACTTTAGAGCTGTCATATCGTCCATCTAAAAACAATCTTCCGATTTGCTGTAAGCCATAAGGAGTCGTAGTCCAGACGTGTTCGCCTCTGCTAATAGGAGCGATGTGGTGAATCTGCACGCCCACATTTCCAGCAGGATGTATTCCTGATACTTGGTGAATCTGTACGCCAGTCAATGATTTAAAGATAGAGCTATTTCCAGAAGGAATAGAAATATGAATACGTCCTTTGGTGAGTTTTTGTAGGGCAGTAACCCCTGCTTGTAGATACTTCTCTTGCCCTTTAAACACAAATTCATAATCGGGTGCAAGAGGGTGTGTATCAAAAGCGGATATAAAAATATCACGAGGCTCATTATCAGGATTAGGCACTAAGCCAAAAGGTCGCTCTACTAAGTTAGGCCATACGCCACTTTTTAGCATTGCTTCTAAGACTTCCTCTTTGGAAAGGCGAGTGATATCTGACTCTGAATACTTAGGAAATTCAACATACTGAATTTCTTTGTCAGCTAAGATTTTAAATTCCTCTGGGAATCTTTTGGCTCCACGTGTAATAGAAACTACTTCACCACTTACTGGGGCACAAAAGTAAACTTGTTCATTTTTCTTATCACGAAAAATGGGCGTTCCAGCTTTTACAGTATCTCCCTCATTGACCAATACTTTTGGTCTAGTGATGGCGTTAAAATCAGTAGGTTTGAAGGAATAGATTTCAGAGATGATTTCGCCTGCTAACTCTGGTTTTGCTTTTCCAGCAAGGTTTATATCAAATCCCTTTTTTAATTTTAGATTCATATTTTATAAGCATGCTTTAATTAGACCACAAAATTAAAATAAAAATTAAGATTTATGGTTATGAAATGTTTCTAATTATTTATGCAAAAATAAAGCAAAACCTTGTAAAGAAGAATCATGTGTAAGGGAATTTTTGATTTATTATGCTTAAAAGCTAAGATAAGCGTTTGTTGGGGTTATTTAGCTTTTTTGGGAGGATGATTTCATTTTATTTTAGATAAAGATAAACTTATTTTTGTGTTAAATATTATCAAAAAAATAAGCCTACGATACTGTTATCGTAGGCAAATCAATAAAAACTTTTTTTCTCTTGCCTGTACTAGTACTAGCTCTGAAGTTAAATTTGAATATTTACAAGATAAAATTAAAACTAAAAGCGATGAATAATTAAGATGGTTTTTTTCTTAGCCTTTGAGATAATTTTGACTTCTCGACCTCCCCTTACTTCTTCTACTTGTATTTGGCAAGTAGGAGAATGCGGTGATGACAATTTAGGAGTAAGTTGCTCCTGATAAATTTCATGTTTGACTTTTGAAAGTGCATGGTAGCTCACTTTCCAAAACATTTGAGTAAGATGCCAGCTTAAAAAGGCTAAGCAAGCTAATAAGAGGGCAGTTGTCCAACGATTTTTCATGTTTGTGAGGGTTATTGGTTTTACATTTTATTGACTCAAAGATAAATATTCCGTATTTAGAAATGCGTTAAAGGTTCGTTAAATCTAGTTAAAAGATGTTAAAATAATGGTCATAGGGCTTATTTACTTTATTTTTGTAAGTGTTATTTCTGATAAATAACTATTTAACAATGAAAAAACAATCTTTACAATATTTTATACTTTTGATGGGTTTCGCACTTGTAGGCTTGGTTGCTTTGCAGATTTACTGGGTCAGTGTAGCTTGGCAGGTCAATCAAGAGCGATTCAAGCAAGGTGTCCATGATGCTCTCAATGAAGTAGCTCATAAATTAGAGCAAAAAGAAATTTTATATCTTACCCAGCAACAAGATCAAGAACCTCTCACTCTAGATGAGATTCTTCAAATTAGTCTTGACTCACAGACTTTGTCTCCTTCTATAGTAGAAAATATCTCTCCTCCAAAAAAAGAATTGAATCCAGATATTAACGCCTATCAATCATTACTTCACTTTAATTTTCCACGGCAGTCTATTTCTATTGCCAGAAGTTTTCAAGAGCCTTCTCATTTTTTGATGTACCAAGATAGTTTTCAAAGAAAGAAACTTTTTGAAATGCAGTTTTCAGAAAAAAGTAATTTTTACAAGACCGATGCTTCTTTTATGGAGTTTAAAATATATCCCTTCGCTACTGACCTTAGCAATAAAGTAAACCAAATCATCAATTTTAGTCATTTGCAGAGCATCCAGATTCAAGATAATCAGGTGCAGATGAATTATAATAAATTAAATGAAAAAACATCTTCTGTCCAAAACCGCATTGTATCTCAAAAAGATGCCTCGGATATTCAACAAATCTCTCCTAATAAACTAGATTATGAATATTACAAAGCCAATGGATTACAAGTCCCTGATAAAAATATAGTCAGAATCACTACCAAATCAGATTTGATTACACATCTTGTGGAGCAGATAAAGGAGAAAAGTCAAGACATAGAAAATCGGATAAATCCCAAGGTATTGGATTCACTTCTCAAAGCCGAACTTAGCAACAGAGGAATCACTGTTCCTTATCAGTTTACGGTGGAGATTCGTCCTCGCCGAGATGACCAAGCAGAGTATCTCTTTGTAAAACATGAGGAGCAGAAGCATGAAATATTAGAAAATGGCTATCCTGTTCGTCTTTTTCCTACGGAGTGGTTTGGCTCACCTGCTTGGCTATATGTGCATTTCCCCAACCCTCAGAGTTTTATTCTTAAAAATACAGCTTGGGTTTTGGGGAGTTCTTTGCTGTTTATTGGCTTGATTGTATTTTGCTTTGCTACTGCTATTTTTATCATTTTAAAGCAAAAAAAACTTTCAGAAATCACCCATGATTTCATCAATAATATGACCCACGAACTCAAAACACCTATTTCTACGGTTTCCCTTGCCTGCGAAGCGATTCAAGACCCCGATATACGTCTTATGCCTACTCAGGTAGATCGGTATTTGAAGATTATTCAAGAAGAAAATGATAGACTAGGGCATCAGGTAGAAAAGGTCTTACAGATAGCTGTGCTAGATAGAGGCGATTTTCAACTCAAAATTGAGCATGTGGATATACACCAAATCATTGATAGAGCCATTCATCACATAAGTATTCAAGTAGAAAATAGACAAGGAACTATCACTACAAACCTTAGGGCTTCACCCTCAGAAGTGAAAGCAGATGAGGGACATTTACTTAATATCATCTTAAATTTGCTAGACAATGCCAATAAATACTCTCCCCAACTACCTCAGATTAGGGTTCAAACCTACCAAGATGCTAAAGGTGTCTTTATAGAAATACAAGATAAAGGCTGTGGAATGAACCGTGAAACTATCAAAAAGGTATTTGACAAGTTTTATAGAGTACCTACTGGCAATCTGCACGATGTGAAAGGCTTCGGCTTAGGTCTAAGTTATGTCAAAAGCATGACCGAAGCCCACAGCGGAGAAATTTTTGTGAAAAGTGAATTAAATAAAGGAAGTACCTTTACTTTGTTTTTTCCTTTTGAAAAGACAGTCCCCTAAATTATGGCAGATGAACTCTTTTCTGTGGTTCGTAAAGACACGAGCCAAGGTTTGTGTGGGAATTATAATGAAAAATCAATAACTAAATCTCTTATCCTCCTTTTGGGGGTTAGGGGGCTTTTCAATAACTTTAATGAAACACATGAATTCTGTACAATTACTACTGGTAGAAGATGACCCCAACCTAGGGCAATTATTAAAAGAATATTTAGAAGTCAAGGGATTTTCAGTAAAGCTTTGTCGCAATGGCGAAGAAGGCTATCTTACTTTTAAAAATGAAGTATTTGACTTCTGTATTTTTGATGTGATGCTCCCTAGAATGGATGGCTTTACGCTTGCTGAAAAGGTTCGCCAAAAAGATACAAAAATCCCCATCCTATTTCTGACTGCTAAATCTATGAAAGAAGATACTATCAAAGGTTTGCAGATAGGAGCAGATGATTACATGACCAAGCCTTTCAGAATGGAAGAACTTCTGCTCAGGATTCAAGCTATTTTAAGACGGACTCAGGGAGACCCTGGTAGCACTAGCCCCAAAGAACATCAGCAAATCGGAAAATTCACTTTTGAGTATGATCAGAGAAAACTTATCTTTCAAGATGAAGAGCAAAAGCTGACTTCCAAAGAAGCTGATTTACTTTTTTTGCTTTGCCAATACCGTAATCAAGTACTTGACCGCTCGCTTGCCCTCAAAAAAATATGGCGTGAAGACACTTATTTCAATGCCCGTAGTATGGATGTCTATGTTACCAAACTCCGTAAATACCTCAGAGCAGATGATAAACTGCAAATCATCAATGTTCACGGTCAAGGTTTTAAATTAATCGAA
>JBBRUH010000092.1:0-14299 GCA_038248005.1 Cytophagales bacterium
ATATAAAAATAATACTCCCACCTGCTATCAAAAGGTATAAAGATAATGTGCGAATTGGAGAATAGACTTCCTCTGTGGTAATTTGGACGGTAATGCCCCAATCAACTAGAGGAACGGTTTGCCAAGCTGAAAGCATCTCTGTGCCTTCATGATTAGTACTAAACCCAAGTCCACTTTGTCCTTTGGCAGATAACTGGAGAGGTTTTCCTTGGGTTTGCCCATTGATTAAAGTTCTGTTCGTTTCAAATTTAGCATTAGTTTCATTAGGTGCTGGGTTGAGCCTAAGAATAGTATTGATGATAGATTTGGTAAGTTGGATATAGCCTGTTTCGCCTAGTCCACTTCTATCTTGTGCGATATTAAATACTTTATCTAGGTTGATATCATAAATAAGGACACCAATAGTCTCCTCTCGGTCATTTTTGATAGGTGCAGAAACATACAAGTTAATAGTATCTCTTTGATAGAAGACATTACTAAAATAGACTGAGTCTCTCCCGATAGAGATAGTAGAGCCATCTTTATCAAAATCATTGAAATTTCTCCCGATGACATTTTTTTTTCTCATTGGGCCTTCTACAAATACTATTCTCTGCTCCGAATCAGTAAGGATGACATTATAGATACCATAGGTCTGTAATAAATCTAAGAATATACTCTGAAGATTTTCATCTTCGCCAGAAAGTGTTTCATTAGAAAAACCCTGCTCTGTTTTTTTTGTAGAATCTTCTTCTTGAAATAAAAGGTCTATAGGATCAGTAGATAAAAACGTAGAATCTGTTTGAGAAGTGAGATTTTGGTTAGGATTTACATAAAAAGGTGTATTTGCTACCTTTTCTTTGACTATTTTTAGTTTAGCACCAAACTGGATATTAGAGGAGATTTCGCGAAAAAAGGACTCTATTTTTTGAGATTTAAGCTCTACAACCGCTTGTATAGTATCTTTATAGCGATTCTCTACAATGCCTTGGTTGACATAGAGTGCTGTCAAGCCAATAGCAAATACAGACAGTATCACCACGATAAGTACGAGGGTAGTAATTTTAAATCTTATTCCAGTTCTTAATTTCATATAATTTTATTCAGCAAATTAGTCTATAAATTTTTGCTGTATTTTTCAAAGACTTAACTTTTGATATTCATTTGTCTCTATCTCCTTAGCCAAAAGTAGTGCCACATCATTCAAAAACTTTTCTTCTTTTGAACCAAATTTACTAAATGAAGCTAATTCAATCACACCAAGCATCTCTTTTTCTTCATTTTTTACAGGGAAAATCATTAAAAAATTTGGAGTAGCATTACCAAGCCCTGATATAATGTGTACATAGCCTTTGGGAACTGACTCAATTTGTATGGATTTACCGTTTTTTGCGACTTGCCCCACCAGTCCTTGCCCAAACTCATACTTTGGTAGCTCTGTATCTGGGCTATAGTATGCATAAGTACTCGCAATTTCAAGTATTTTATCATCTTCTAAGAGTTTGGTAAGGTAAATAATACCCACAGATGCTTCTATTTGAGTGCAAACACTTCTTAGAAATTCATCAAGAAGTTGTTTTTTATTATATTGATTCTCAATGATGATAGTTTCTAATTTTTTGACCGATAAGCCTTTAAGTTGAGTGCCATCTTGAGAGGTGTATTGGTTTTCTTTATGCTCTGATTGCATATCTGTTTCTAAGGCTTTATTGGCATAGATTACGCCAATTTGTTGATTGTTTCCTAGGTAAAGAAAAGACATTGAGAATATACCACTTACAATCAAGCCTAACACAGCCCAAAAAATGAGCGATATGTAATAGTTACTGATTTGTGTACTTGCTTGGATTTGTAAATAGGCATAGATTAAAATAGCTATGCTTATAATAAAACCCAAACTCAAAAAAATACCTAATTGGCGATAGATTGCCTTCATGAGATTATCTTAAGATTTGGTTTTAATTTGTTTATCTAGACTTAATAAAAAATCAATAATATCAGGTACACTAAGCACATGGTCTATAGTAGTACTATTGAGTGCAGAAGTAGGCATTGTATCAATTAAACAATCTTTTGGGTCTTGTACAATCGTCAATCCCCCTCTTTCGTGTATCATTTTCATCCCTACAGCTCCATCCTTATTTGCTCCTGACAAAAGTATCCCAATCAGTTTTTGTCTGTAGGCATAAGCAGCAGTTTGGAGCAAAATATCTATGGAGGGTCTAGAGTTATTTAATAAGTCTTCTGTGGTTAGTGCAAAAGTATTGCCTAACTCTACCGACAGGTGATAATTTGCAGGAGATAAATAAAATTTCCCTTTTCGAATAGGTTCTTTATCAATAGGTTCTTGTATAGGAATGCTACTTTTAATGTTTAGTGCTTCCACAAAACCATTGCGTACGTGTCTTAGCCTATGCAGACACATAATAATAGGGGTTTCGAAATCACTGGGTAACTGACTCAGAAGCTTACTAATTACTTGAAAGCTACCTGCAGACCCACCGATTACGATGGCTTTATAATCTTGTTCAATTTTAAAAAATCGCATCATGCCGATTAAGTCCTCTTAACTCAGTCTTTAATTTTCTTATAAATCTTTTCTTCATTATTAACTACCAAAAATTTATTGGCAATCTCACACCATATTAGTGACTCTTTAGACCCAACAGCTAGATAACTATTTTTAAACAAACTCTCATGAAACACCTTAAGTACTTGATTTTGGAGAGATTGATTAAAATAAATCATTACATTTCTGCATAGAATCAAGTCAAATTTAGAAAAAACATCACCTTCTACAAGGTTATGTTCTCTCAAAATCACATCTTTGAGTAGGCTTTTGTCTAAATAAGCTTTGCCTCCCTTTTCTTCATAATACTTATCAAGTGTAAAAGGCCCATTGGATCGCTCATAGTTTTTGGTATTAAGCTCCATATTTTTGATAGAATATACAGCTTCTTTGGCTTTTTGAAGAATAGCCATATCAATATCAGTTGCCACAATCCTTACACGTCCTTCTATACCCATCTCACGCAAGATGATAGCCATAGAGAGTACTTCTTCCCCAGAAGAGCAACCTGCATGCCAGATACTAATGGTTTTGTTAAGGTTCAAAAGCTCTGGAAGTATTTTCTCTCTTATCTCTGTCCAAAAAGTAGGATCACGAAACATCTCTGTAACATTGACTGTGATTTCAGACAAGAACTCTTGAAAGAAATCATGGTTACCCAGACTGAGTTTTTGTAAAAGAGCATCAAAAGAAGAAAACTTGTATAACTCAATAATACGTTGGATTCTACGACGAAAAGATGACATCGCATAATCCGTAAAATTGTAGTTGTATTTGCTTTTCAACAACTCGGTGAGGGTTCGTAATTGGGCAATTTCTAATTCTTGCATATTTTTTAGTAATAGTTGAATGCTATTCCAAGTATTGATTTTTTATTTAATTTTCGAATAAAGCATATTAAAACTCTAATTGTTAAGACAATATAGTTAAATTATCATAATTATATTTTAAAAGATAAAAAAAAATGATTAATTTTTATCATCAATAATACAAAAAAACGAATTATCGTCTTGAACACTATTAAAATCCTAAAAATACGATAAATATCCTAAAAAATATTTCTACAAGGAGAATTTTTTGATTTTATCTTTGTTTCAGTTCAGGAGAAGAGTTTTACAAACTCCTTTCCACAATAATAAGCTCTATTTTTTTGAGAAGCCATTTTTATGCCTATTTATTAACCCATTCATCATTGTATTTTGCATTACAAACTTTCTCAAGTTACTAAGATTTGCCAAAGCTAAGATATTACTTTCAGATTCATTGTAAATTTTTATTTTTGTTTTTGGATATTTTGTAGCTTGCAAAAGTTTTTAAGCAATCTTTATTTCATGAAAGCAATTATCCCAGTAGCTGGTATGGGGGCGAAACTTCGTCCACACACACACACACAGCCTAAGACACTAGTACCTATTGCAGGTAAGCCTATTTTGGCACACATTGTAGATTTTTTGATTGAAGGGGGTATCCAAGACTTTGTTTTTGTGTTGGGCTATCTAGGTGATAAGATAGAATCATTTATCACTCAAAAATACAGTCATATCAATACTCAATTTGTAAATCAAGAACCTCGAGAAGGCTCCGCACATGCTATTTGGTGCTGTAGAGAACTGATTAAGGATGAACAGGATATATTTATTATGTTTGGTGATACGATTGCAAGTTTTGATGTCAAATCTGTATTAAATGCAGAATACACCACACTTGGAGTCAAGAAAGTATCTAATCCTCTGCTATTTGGAATAGCTGAGATGGAGGGAGATTTTATTCAAAAACTCATAGAAAAACCTCGCATCCCTAAATCTAACCTTGCACTAGTAGGGGTTTATAAAATCAATAATGTTCCCTTACTATTAGATTCTATTGAGTTTTTGATTGATAATCATATTGTGACTAATAATGAGTATCATCTTACAGATGCACTAATGCGGATGATTTATCAAGGGGAGAAGATGAAAAAATTCCCTGTGGATAACTGGTTTGATTGTGGAAAAAAAGAAACACTCCTAGAAGCCAATGCTATTTTGCTTAATACTCTTCAATTTAAAAGGCAAACACCCCAAAAGTATCCTAACACGATTATTATTCCACCTGTGAGTATAGGCAAAAACTGTCACATAGAGCATTCTATCATAGGACCAAACGTAGCCATAGGAGACAATACCATTTTAGCTCGCACTATAGTGCAAGATAGTATCATTGGTTCTTATAGTGAATTAAAAAATGTAGTGCTTAAAGACTCTATCATAGGCAATGATTCTTCACTCAAAGGTTTGGTACAGAGTCTTAATATAGGAGATAGCACAGAAATTAATTTTAGTAAGTAATCATTTTATTTTTTTATGACTACCAAGAAGACACTTTCTTCTTGGTTCTCAAAATAATAGTCAGCTATCTCAGCTTCAAAATCTAAGAGAAAATAAAATAAATAATCTGCTATGGTAGAGCTGTAAATAATCTCTGTTTCTAACTTGGCTATCTCTACCCAACGATAAGATATTTTTAGCCTTTTAAGCAGTAGGTTTGTTTTTTTTAGAAATTTGCCTAAGCGGCTTCCCTTCTGAGGTTGTACTTCGGAGAAAGTCTGTGAAATATACAGAAACTCACCTGACTTGAGATAATTAAATCTTCGGATAAAACTTACATAGCTATGCTCAACTGGAAATTTAAAATTAAAAATATCCTTTTCCTTCCAAGTTTTCTTATCTAGTAACTCAAGTACAGGTCGCTCTTGAGTTTTGGTGATGGGCTGTCCATCAAATAATTGAAGAGAATCAAGAGAAAGATGATTATTTTTTTCTTTTGAATGTGCTAGAATCGTAGCTTGCCATCCTTTTGGGAGATAATCACTCACTTTGGGATGCCACTGATGAAAAATAGGCAAAGATTCAGGTTGGATGATTTTAGCTTCCAAACCTATTTTATTGAGCTTTCTAGCCATATCAATGTCTTCTTCGCCCCAAAATCTATAAAAAGTATCATAGCCTCCAGTTTGCTGTAGGTGTTTTTTAAGTACAAAAATATTTCCTAGACCACCATATTCTGACTTCTCAGCATTCATATATCTTTCTGGATTACTTCTGAGTCCTTGCCAGTCTGTAAACCTAGGGGGAAGGTAAAAAACCTTAAAAATTAAGAAGTTTTCTTCTGACCATTCACCAAGAGCAAAATTTAAAAAATGGCGAGGCACTACCAAATCTATATCTAGCATGACTAAATATTCTCCCTTGGCATGATACAAAGCCTGATTAAAAGCTTGGCTACAGCTCCAAAAATATCCTCTTGCATCAGAATAAATATAGCGAACTTTTGAATAGTGAGTACACAAGGTTTCTATCTTTTCACTTACTCCCTGAGTACTCCCGTAATCTAGCAATATCACCTCATAGTCAGAGAGACTTTGATTTTGTAATGCTTCTAGGCAGTTTTTGACTACTTCTTTATTTCTACCACGATAGGGAATCAATACTGAAATTTTCAATACAATTAGTAGTTATTTAAAAATAAAGTAACAAATTAGTTTATATAAAACACCTGTTATCAGTTGATTACAATCTAATAACCAGTAACTAATAATAAATCTCTTACTTAAAGGTTAGCAGGGTCAGGTAAATATTTTTCGCAAGCTATCTGAAAAGTATCTAAATCAATACTATGTGCTAGCTCAGCTTGCCAATCCAACACATAAGATTTAGTATCTTCATTTGCTTCTAGATATTCTTGGGTTTCTTGTGGGATAATTTGCTCATCTTTTACACCTAAAATAATATTTAGAAAATAATTCTTAGATGAGGGCTTTTCCTCAGGCGGAAATATATCAAGGCGATGGTGCTTAGAATTTAAGGCAGGATTAAAAAGCAAGGCGGGGCAACCAATATGCTTTGCAAGCCAATAACCCATTAGACCACCTGCTGAACTACCTACCACATAGTTAATCTCTTGGCTGTTGCAAGCTGACAATAAATTGGTGAAAATAGAATCATCCTTCTCATAGTTAAGGTAAGGAGCATAGAGTCTATCCGAAAATCGCTCTAAAACTGCAAGTTTATCCATGCGGGGAGATGAATACAGACCGTGAATATAAATTAAATTGACCATTGTAAATTATCTTTTTTCAGGCTAAAAATAACTACTTTTCTGTTAAAAACTATTTTTTTGATTGAATTAACTCATTTTCAATCTGATTTCAAATGAATTTTATAAAGTTAAAGTTTTGATTATCAGACGATTGAGTTAATATTTGGGAGTTATTTTATTATTAATAAGCTCAGATACTTGAGACGATATTAGATTTATTTTGGTGATTTTTTCAAAAAAGTTTGATTTTTTGGCATATTTTCATTCTCTTTATTAAAAAGAAAAAAACATGCTAGTTGAGCATTACTATCCGCAATCTCTTTCACAAGCTCGCTTAGATAAATATCTGGCAAGTGGCTGGTTTAGAAGTGCACCCATGCTGTATCGTTCGCAGCTACTTTGCCTAGAAGGAGATGTGTTTTCTACGGTCAATATTCGCATTGATTTAGAGGAATATACCTTCAAAAAGAGTTTTCAGAAAATCATGCGTCGTAATGAACAACGCTTTGAGGTAAGAATACAACCTGCTCGCTTAGATGAGGCAAGAGATGCTCTTTATCAGACACAAAAGCACCGCTTTAAAGGATTTATTTTTGATCATCTTCCGCAGTTTTTTTTCGCTAACCTAGATGAAAGTGTATTTGATACGTGGGAAGTAGGAGTATATGATGGTGATAGACTGGTGGCAGTTAGCTTCTTTGACCAAGGTAAAAAAAGCTTGGCAAGTATTCTTGGACTTTATCACCCTGATTATGAGAAATATAGCCTCGGAACTTATACCATGCTCAATGAAATACTCTATGGCATAAAGACCAACAGACGCTATCATTACCCTGGCTATGTGCTAGATAAATCTTCTATCTTTGATTATAAACTTCGCTTTGGCAATGGCAAAATGCAGTTTTATGACTGGAAAGGGAGATGGAAACCTTATGAGAAGTTTTCAGAGGAACATTTTATGGTGCATACACTCAGAGAAAAAATTCAAGAGGTAGAGCATTTATTATCAAAATACGATATCCCATATCAAAAGCTATTGTATCCAATGTTTTCGGTAGGGTATCTGGCTTTTATGGGCGATCAGTTTGTAAAAAGCCCAGTAATGATTTCTTGTTATCCTGACCAAAATCGGCCTCTAAAATTAATTGTGGAGTATATTCTTGAAGATGATATTTTTAGACTAAGCTGGGCAAGTCTTTGTCCCGAATACCAAGAGTTTCTGAATATGCATATCTCTGAAGATTTACTGGATGAAAAAATCTATACACTTAATTTACTAAGAACAGAGGATATTCTTTTTCAGCATGCTTCATCTGAAAAACTTATGCAGGAGATTATTCAATACAAAAGATAAGTAAGTTATGAGCTTTTGATTTTTTTTGCCTGAAAATTATGACTCTTATAGCCAATGATGATTAGTTTATTTTTTAGTGTTTTACTAAAAAGTCTCTAAAAAGAGAATAAATTGGAATTGATTTTTAAACAAGTTAAAATGAAAAATGGGCTTTTTATAAGTCCATTTTTCAATGATATAATAATTTAGAGTGATAGTCTCAAACTAACATACTTAAATAGAAATAACATCAACCTGGTTCAGATTCTGCTCCGCTTTTTTGCTGTATCAATCCTTTAAAAGCATCTTTGACACTATTACCTTCATTGATTACTTTATAGACTTCGTGTGTAATCGGCATTTCAATATCGTATTGCTCTGCCAAATCCATCACTACACTACACGTTTTGACACCCTCAGCTACCATAGACATTTCTTTAATGATTTCATCTATTTTTCGTCCTTGCCCTAGTTGCATTCCTACATATCGGTTTCGGCTAAGCGGACTAGTGCAGGTTGCCACTAAATCACCCATTCCTGCCAAGCCAGCAAATGTAATGGGTTTTCCTCCCATCGCTACTCCTAGTCTAGTCAGTTCGGCAAGTCCTCTAGTGATTACTGCAGCACGGGTATTATCTCCAGCCCCTACTCCATCACCCATTCCTACGGCAATGGCTATCACATTTTTCAATGCTCCTCCTATCTCACAGCCTATCACATCATCATTGGTATAAAGTCTGAAGAGTCCTGTACGAAATACTGATTGCAAAGCAGTGGCTATAGTACCATCTACCATCGCAATCACTCCTGCGGCGGCTTGTCCAGCCATGATTTCTCGTGCAAGGTTAGGCCCAGTAAGTACTCCAGCAGGATGCCCAGGCATAACCTCTTCTATAATTTCAGTCATGCGCATCTGTGTTTCTTGCTCGAGTCCCTTAGAAAGACTTATTATCGGTACCCACGGACGAATATAAGGTTTTGCATCTTCTAATACCTGTCTAAAACTTTGAGAAGGTACACCCATCACGATTACGTCTGCATCTTGCACAGAGGTTTTGATAGAAGTAGTGGCAATGAGAGAGTTAGTGAGATTTGCACTAGGAAGGTATTTTTCATTGCGATGGTTTTTATTAATGTCATCTACTATTTCTGAGCTTCTAGCCCACATAGTCGTAGGTGAATTACGAGCAGTCATAGAAGCTACTGTAGTTCCCCATGAGCCTCCGCCGAGTATTCCGATTCTTAATTTCATGTTATTTTATCTTGGATGTTGTTCTTATTTTTAAATCATTGCCCTTATATAGTCAGTTGAATAACTTCTTAAATCTTGATTTTTTCTGAAAATTTCTTGAAAATATATCATTTCCAACAAAAATACAAGTTAAATTGGAATCAGAATGCTTGCTTGGTTACTAATTTTGTACTAAGTGATGAGTTATAAATAATGAGTAATGAGTTCTTTTAGTAAAATTTTGATAATCAGCACTTTATAACAAGATTAAAGTATAAACTAATTTTAACCATCTACTTATCCATAAAAATATGATTTATTTGCGTGAAGCGATTTGATTCGTTATTATGTGATTATTATTTGTAAAGGTGCAAGCGAAGACGCTCACATCAGTATTTAGCCCTGAAAAATATGCTAGATTTTTGGAATTTTGTGATAGAAAGACGCTTTGATATTTTTAACCAGACTCTTCAACATCTTTATCTGACAGCAGTAGCCTTGCTATTTGCTATTCTGTTAGGGTTAGTGATTGGTGTATTGCTTTCTAGGTATAGTAAATTTTCTGGTGGAACTTTGGGAGTTTTAGGAGTTATTCAGACGATTCCTAGTTTGGCTTTGCTTGGTTTTATGTTGCCCGTTTTGGGGATTGGAGCCGTTCCTGCCATTGTAGCTTTGTTTTTATATGCTTTGTTACCCATCGTCCGCAATACTTATACAGGCATTACCGAAGTAGAAGAAGGCATCACAGAAGCTGCTCGAGGCATGGGAATGTCTGATATTCAGATTTTGCGTCAAGTAGAATTACCTTTAGCTATGCCTATTATTTTTGCAGGAATACGAACAGCAACAGTCATTAATGTAGGGATTGCGACTCTTTGTGCCTTGATAGCAGCAGGTGGTTTAGGTGAATTTATATTTAGAGGAATTGCTCTGAACAACAGTTATATGATACTCGCAGGGGCGATTCCTTCAGCTTTGCTTGCCTTGTTGCTAGATAACCTGCTTGCATTGATTCAAAAAAATATTCGTACTTGGCTTCGTCCTGTATTGATTTTGAGTTTGATAGGAGTTTTAGGTTTGGTTGGAAGTAGTTTGAGTCCTTTATTTGTCAGTAATGAGATAGTAACAGCAGGTTTTGATGCGGAGTTTAAAAGCCGTCCTGATGGTTACCCAAGTCTTCAAAAAAAATACGGACTTTATTTTGACCAGACAAGAGACCTAGATGCAGGGCTAATGTATCAAGCACTCAAAAATGGTAAAATAGATGTTATCAGTGGATATGCCACTGAGGGAAAGATTGATGCTTTTAATCTATATGTCTTAGAAGATGACCGCAGTTGTTTTCCACCTTACTTTGTAGCTCCTCTCCTCAACGCCAATACCCTTAAAAAATACCCTTTTTTAGAAGAAATCTTAGATCGAGTCAGTGGAAAAATATCAGATGCTCAGATGCGGAAGCTCAACTATCAAGTAGATGAAGAAAAGAAAAATACACAAGCAGTTGCCAAAGAGTTTTTAGAAAATCTAGGCTTAAAAACAGAGAAAGTCAGAAGAGGAAAAGCAGATTTGGTGATAGGAGGAAAGAAATTTACGGAGCAGTATATTTTATTGGATATTTTTAAACTTTTGATAGAAAACTACAGTGATTTGACTGTGCAAATTAAAGGTGGATTAGGAGGTACACAAATTTGCTATGATGCTCTGAAAGAAGGAGAGATAGATTTGTATCCTGAATATACTGGCACTGCTTTTTTAGTTATCTTAAAAGCAGATGAAGCCACCCAAAATAAAATCATGCAAGATAGCCAAGCTGTCTATGAGTATGTAAAAACAGAATCTCAAAAACGACATAAGGTAATTTGGCTCAGCCCCTTGGGTTTTAATAATACTTATGCCCTTATGATGCGAAAAAAACAAGCCGAAGCATGGAACATCAAAAACATTACCGATTTAAAAAACTATATTGATAGGTAAAGTGATTCGTGTCTTCACAAACCACTAAAAAAGTTATCTGTGAGGACACAGACAAGGGCGTAAGCCTGAAAGGCTTGAACAGCAAAACTTGGGGCATCGCCCAAAGTTACCTCCCACCCTAGCGAATATAACTACCCGCATTGATACTAATCGTAGTGCCTGTGGCATGGTCTGCTAATCCACTTGCAAGGAGCAATATCATAGGAGCAATGTCATGAGGCTGTGTCAGATTAGGCAGCAAAATATCATGCAAAGCGTGTTCTTTCCCATATTTATCAATAAATTCTTGTGCCATATCTGTCTGAGTAAACCCAGGAGCTATCACAAAAGAAGTAATTCCCTGCTTGCCATACGCCCTTGCCAGTGAATGACTCAATGCTACCATTCCAGCTTTGGAGGCAGCATACGCCATATATTCAGTAGTGTCTCCTCTGAAAGCGGCTCTAGAGGCAATATGGATTAGCTTTCCTTGTAACTGATGTTTTATAAAGTGCTGAGTAGCTTGCCTAGAAAGAATCGCTGTAGCGGTTAGATTGACTTGCATGGTTTGCTCCCAATCATTGAGCCAAGCCTCTTCTTCTTTTTCCATGGCTGATTCTATGGCGATTCCTGCATTGTTGATAAGCACATGGATTTCTCCTAGCTTTTTACAGGCTTGTTGCCAAAGCTGAGAGACAGCTTGGGCTTCTGCCAAATCAGCCCTTAACCCGAAGGCTTGTGTAGGATAGGTTTGCTCTAATTGATGGATATTTTCTGAAGGACGGTTATGGTGCAAAACCACCTTTGCACCAGAAGCCAATAACTGCTCGGCAATCGCAAAACCAATTCCACGACTTGCTCCAGTCAGCAATACATTTTTTTGGTGTAAATCTATATTCATTGGGTATGTTGTTTAATGAAACCTCTTCGATTCAAAAATCACTATTTTTAGAAGATTTTTCTTACTTTTGACGACTAAACTTTAAAAATATGATACTAATTGCAGATAGTGGCTCTACCAAAACAGATTGGAGCTTGCTAAACTCCAAAGAAACCAAAGCACTAGGGCAAACTCCGGGGATAAATCCCTACCAACAAAATCAAAAAGAAATTCAAGATGTTTTGAAAGAAACACTCCATTTTGAAGAAAAAGATACCATAGAATATGTTTATTTTTACGGAACTGGCTGTGCCTTAGCACCCAATCAACAGTTGGTCAAAAAAGCACTTCAAACTATTTTTAAGAAGGCAAATATAGAAGTAAGCCACGATTTATTAGGGACTGTCCGCAGTATGTGTGGACACGAAGCAGGAGTTGCTGCTATCTTGGGTACAGGCTCTAATGCCTGCCAATATGATGGAAAAGACATCATTAGCCCTGCTCGTAGCTTGGGGTATATCTTGGGAGATGAAGGAAGTGGAGCTTATTTTGGTAAAAAAATGGTGATTGATTTTTTACAGGAAGAAATGCCCCAAGATTTACAAGTTTTATTTTATGAGAGATTTCATCAAGATAGGGCTGCTGTATTGGAGAATGTCTATCAAAAACCTTATCCAAACCGTTATTTGGCTTCTTTTTCGCCATTTCTGATAGAGCAAGTAGGGCATTCTTATATAATAGAGACGCTGAAGGAAGGCTTTTCACTTTTCTTTGACAAATACATTCTTACTTTACCTGACTTTCAAAATGATTTGCCCTTGTTTTTCACAGGTTCTATTGCTTGGTATTATAAAAATATCTTGCAAGAAGTAGCCACTCAAAAGCGTTTGACCATTAAAGGAATTGTCAAAAACCCTATGGACGGGCTTATTAAATACCATCAAACATTATTAACTCAAAATCATGCTTAGAAATTTTTGTTTTATTATTCTAGTGAGCATCTTCTCTTTGAATGCTTCTGCACAGACGAAGTACAAGACTTTTAGCCCTTCTGAAATCAATATGATTACAGAGGCAGACTCTAGCAAGTCAATGCGTGTGCTACAAATCACCAATTATGTTGACTCAGTTTTTTTGAGAATGCCTTCTTTGGCTGTCAAACCTGACCCCAATGATACGCTTTTACTCAGCTTTGTCAATCGCCTTTACAAAACAGTACGAGACCCTAACTCTTTGGGAGTGGGCATTGCTGCTCCGCAAGTAGGCATTCCGAGGAGGATTATCTGGGTACAGCGTTTTGACAAAGAGGAAGAGCAGTTTCCATTTGAAGTCTATCTAAATCCTGAGATTACGACTTACAGTGATACCACTAAACTCACGATGGAAGGCTGTTTGTCTATCCCTGATTTTCGCTCAGAGGTAAAACGCCCTTGCTCTATTACCATAGAATATGACCAACTAGATGGCACACATCGCCGAGAGACTATCTCAGGCTTTACCTCTGTTATTTTTCAGCACGAAATAGACCACTTAAATGGCATTCTTTACCTTGATCATCTCAAGAAAGAAGTCTATGACCAAAGAAAAAAAGAACAGAAGGAATGAGTGGGTTTTAGGTTGGAAATGTTGTTGCTATCTAGTTTGGAATACGAACATAGACTAGGTTGAATCTTTTCATTGGTATGAATTTATAATTTAGAGTGGTCTGAACATAAAATCAAAAAGACATAAAAGTATATGAAACCAATTAATTTGACAATAGCATTTTCCTTAATTTTGACATTGGCACTAAATGCTCAAGACAAAGTATTGGAAAAAATCGAGCACAAAACGTGATTTGAGTATGATGGATTTGCAGGAGCATCAATTATTTTTTACGAAGCCTCAAATAGAATCAAAAAAGTAATAAGACAGATTAACGGTCCAGGAGTTCCAGTTATTAGTTCGGGAATATATGACGTTGAAATCAAACAAGATATTATTTTCCTATCTAACGGACTAAATTTAAAGAATTCTGAAAAATTAAAGGATTATCAATATAAATACGACAATACAGCAGGGCATATAATTTCTTTAAGAATTATTAATGAGAAACCAATATTAGAGCCGTTACACACTGGTTATCAACACTTCACTTTTTTTATAACCATATATGTACATAGAAAACATAGGAAATTGCTTACGAAAAGCTCATGTATTAGGTAGCAAAGCTTATCATTCTAAGATTCCCAAATGAAAAATTGATGTAAATCATTGAAAATCAAGAAGTAACAACTC